>DAOTTV010000140.1:0-20151 GCA_034437755.1 Anaerolineae bacterium
CACCGCCCCCACGACATAGCGACTGAAGCGCATCATCATCGGGCGCAGGGCTTGCCAGCGTTGATCGCCCGTATACGGCGCGAGCGCGACCGGTAAGACGATCGCCAGCGCGATGATGCCCCCCACCCAGAACGCGACCGCCAGCGTGTGTAACCAGTGAACCATCACGCCGACCCACACCAGCACCAGCCCGCCCGCCGCATGGCTGTTGACGGCTTGCCCGCCGATCAAGAGCGCGATCAACCACGTATTCGCCGTCCAGAACGAGCGCACCGCGCGCGGATGGCGATGCGCGTAATACATGCCCAGCCCATGCAAGACCGCCACCAACACCAGCGCAATCGTGCGGAAGTGCCACACATCGCCGAAGCGCGTGCCAATCCGCACCACGTTCCACAGATTGCCTTCGATCACCTGCGCTAAATCCAGCCCGAAAAAGACCATCGTCTGCTGAAAGAGAGCGACCACGTTGGCGAAGAGCGCGGCGATAATCGCGCCGATCATCATCATATTCAGCGTGTACATGATGCGCGGTGGCAGGAGACCGGCGGGATACTTGGGATTGCCCCAGACCGGCACGAACACGTAGACGTAGAGCATCGCCGTGCCGAAGAGCAGATACGTCGCGTTGAACAACAGGGCTTTCCAGATGATTTCTAGCGGGCGGGCATTGTTCTCGTAGGTCTCGGCTTCTAAATCCAGCACCGCATCGCCCACGAAGAACACGCTACTATCAATGATGACGTGTCCATCGCTGGCAAACGCCGGACGCAGTTCGACAATATACGCGCCATCCGGCAAATCAGCCGGCAAGCGCAAAGTGAGGAGGGTATCGTCCTGCTCATCCACGCCGCCAGTGGCGATCACGTCGCCTTCTTGATTGCGTAGGTTCAACTCGCTGAATTGTCGCTCTAGCCCCTCGCTGAACCAGTATTGCAGGCGCGGCGGTGCGCTCGCTAGCCGACTGCGATCTTCAGGGATACTGCGGACGATATATCCGTGTGCATCGGTCGGCGCGATGGCTAACACCCATAATAGCACCGCCCCCAGCACAGGAACCCAGTGTTTGTAAGTCATTGCTTGTGTATCTCGATTGTGACGACGGTTATGCACCCTAGCATAGCGCACGCGCTATCCTCCTGACAATGCTCGTTGCGGGCAGATGACAGGCTATGTTATCCAGCGATTATCTTTGCTATCATATGGCGAGTCGCAATCTATCATAGCAAAGGAATAAGTCATGGGATCACATTACGAAGCCCTGCTGGCACATCTGACCGATCTCCAGAATGTCAATGATGCCGCCGGCTTACTGAGCTGGGATCAAGAGACCAACATGCCCAAAGGCGGGGCTGATGCGCGTGCGCGCCAGTACGCCACCCTGAGTCGCATCCACCATGAGATGCACACCAGCGAGACAACCGCCCACCTGCTAGAAGCCGCCGCTGATGAGATCGACATAGCGGACGACGACAGCACGCCCGCACGCATCATCCGCGTGGCGCAGGAAGATTATGAACAGGCGACCAAGCTCCCCGCGAATTTCGTCGCTGAGCGCGAAAAGACAATTGCTCTCGCACACCATACTTGGGCAGAAGCCCGCGAAGCACAGGACTTCAGCAAGTTTCAGGACACGTTGAAGACGATCGTCGAGATGATGATGCAAGAAGCCGAGTATCGCGGCTATGAGGACACGCCCTATGACGCGCTCCTTGGCAAGTACGAGCGTGGGATGCAGACCGCACAGGTCGCCGAGATTTTCGCCGCGCATCGTCCGCATCTGGTCGATCTCATCGCTCGTATTCAGGACGCGCCACAGGTCGATAACAGCCTCCTGCATCAGCCCTTCGCAGTTGATAAACAGCGCGAGTTCGCCCTGAAGATGGTTGAGAGCTTCGGCTTCGATTTTAATCGAGGCGTGCAGGCGGTCTCGGCGCATCCCTTCTGTGCCAATTTCTCTAAGAATGACGTGCGCCTGACGACGCGCTTCTATCCGGAGTTCCTCAATCCGGCGCTCTTCGGCTTGATGCACGAAGCCGGACACGGCATGTACGAACAGGGCATCGGTGACGCGCTGGAAGGCTTGCCGCTAGGGACAGGGACATCGCTGGCTGTCCACGAATCACAATCGCGCATGTGGGAGAACATCGTCGGGCGCAGTTACGGCTTCTGGACGTGGGCGTATCCCCAGTTACAGGCGACCTTCCCGCAGTTGAGCAATGTCGCGCTGGATGATTTCTACAAAGCGATCAACAAAGTCGAACCCTCGTTCATCCGCATCGAAGCCGACGAAGCGACCTACAACCTGCATATCATCCTGCGCTTCGAGCTAGAGCAGGCGATCATCAACGGCGATGTCAAGGTTGAAGACTTGCCCGACATCTGGAACGCCAAGTTCGAGCAATTCTTCGGCATCACGCCGCCCAATGACGCGCTCGGTGTGCTACAGGATGTCCACTGGTCGGCGGGGTTGTTCGGCTACTTCGCCACCTATGCGCTGGGCAATATGCTGAGCGTGCAGTATTACAACCAAGCCTTGCAAGCGCATCCGACGATCCCCGATGAGATCGCTAACGGTCAATTCGACACTCTGCTGACGTGGCTCAACCAGAATATCCACCAGCACGGGCGCAAGTTCACCGGCGTAGAACTGACCGAGCGCGTGACTGGAAGCGCGATTCAGTCTGACGATTACATGCGCTATCTGACGGACAAATACAGCGCCATCTATGGCTTAGCCTGATGCGATGCACTCAATCGGTGGCGTTTACCGTCCCCAGCACGATGAAATCGCCCCACGCCGTATCCTGCTCATAGACAGGTAAGGGCTGTGCGCCCGTCGTGACCGATAGGCGCAGGTGCAAGGTATCCGGCATGGTCGGTGGCAGGCGCAGGCATAGTTCATCGCCGGGTGTGCCACTCGTCGTGGCGATCTGCTCATGATAGCCGCGCGTCAAGCGCAGGGTGACGCGATAGGCGGTGCTTGTCGCATCGCTCAGACGCAGAGCCGGCGTGAGGCACAGTGCTTCGGTCGGCGGCACGCGCCACGTCTGCCCGATAGTGCCGTCATAGCGCAGGTCGCCACCCGTGCCGAACGTCCAGCGTGGGTCGTCGTCACTCGTCCGCGTCAACTGGTAGAACAGCATCTGATTGACGCTCGCCCGCCATGCGATACCGCGACCGTCGGCGCGTAAGTGTGCCAGCGCGTCCCACGTCGATGGATCGGGCGCGGGGGCGATCACCCATACGCTATCCGCGCCACTCAAGCTCTGCGTCAGCGTGCGTATCTCGGACGGGGCGAAGGTGCGCCAGCCAATATTGAGCGCGATGCCATCCGCATAGCCGATCTGCCGATTGTAATAGGTCGCGGGGTTCTGCGCTTGCAGATTGACCAGCGCAGGGGCGAGCGGGTCGCGTTGGTCAGCGATAGCCTCGGCAGTGGCGCGCCATGGCGGTTTAGCCGCCCATAAATCATCAATCATCGACACCTGTGTATAGACGACCCACACCAACAACGCCGCCATCAGCGCCACGTTCAACGCCGGACGACCGACGACCGGCACGCGCACCGTCGCCAGCATATACGCCATCGTCAACGCCAGCGATGGCACGATCACGATCAAGTAGCGCATCTGCAAGATATTGAGTCCGCTGGCTTGCAATAGCGCGAGGCTGATAATCGGCACGCTGACCCACAGCGCACACAAGCCCAGTGCCGCCCGCGCCTGTGGTCGATCGCGCAGGGTAAACGGCGCACGACTCAGCACAATCGCCAGCGCGAAGCCCCCCCAGTAGCCACTGGTCACCAGCAACCACAGCGCCGCCCATGTCGATCGTCCCAATGAAAGACGATCGGTGCTCGCACCTAGCGGATGCGCCTGCCATTGCTCCCAGATAATCGGTAGCCACGGCATGTATAGCACCAGCGCCAGCGCATAAGGCGCGATCATCTGCCAGCGGCGACGGGTGAGCAGATGATGGCTGACATGCGCCACAATGACCGTCGCGCTGACATAATGCGTGTAGAGCGCGAATGTCATCAGCGCGCTGTAGAGCGCCCCGTGCCAGCGCGTTGGCGTGCGCCACCACAGCGTATAGGCCCACGTCGCCAGCACCACCCACGCGAGATATAACGTGTACATGCGTGCCTCGCGTGTGTAGTACACATAAAAGCCGAGCGTGCCTAAGAGCAAGCCGGCAATCAAGCCGGTGCGCGCATCAAACCACTGCCGCCCGAGCGCGATCGTGCCCGCTATTGCCCCCAAACCGACCAGTGCCGAGGGCAGGCGCAAGGCGAATTCGCTCTCGTCCATGACGAGCGTCCACAGGTCGAGCAGGATGAAATAGAGTGGCGGATGCACGTCCACGCGCACCGTCGCCAGCGTATCCAGCAGGCTATCGCGCACGCCACGCACCACGTCGCCGATGTCCGCCGGCGGCGGTCGATCGTCATAGAGCGCGTTGGCTGTCCATGCCTCGTCGAGCCACAGGCTTTCAGCTTGGATGCCGGTTAGCGAGAGCGCGAAAACGGCGAGTAAGAGAGCAGTGCTGATCGCTAGCGTGTGATGTCTGTGCAACGGCTATTATCCCTGCTTGTGTGCCCCGTTTGCCGCTGTGCTGGCAGTCGTCGGCGTGGATTTCTTCGATTTAGCCGGCGCTTCTTCGATCTCACCATTGCGATAGGGCATGTACTTTTCAAGCCACTCGCCGTCGTAATTCTGGACGTATGCTTCGGCTTTTTCGACCAGTGCCTTGTGCCCGATGAAGCATGGTACGCGCTGATGCAGAGAATGGGGCTTGATCTGTAGAATATCGCCCACGCCATCACTAGACGCACCGCCGGCTTGCTCCATCAAGAAGCCTAATGCCTGTGCCTCGAACATCAGGCGGATTTTACCGGCGGGTCTGCGAAGCGTGCCGGGATAGATGTAGATGCCGCCCTTAAGGATGTTACGGTGAATATCGCCGACCATCGCGCCCGTGTAGCGCATCTTGACCGGGTCGCGCCCCTCGCCTTCGATGCCTTGCAACCACTTGACGTAGCGGCGCACGCCGAGTGTCCAGTATTTTTCGTTACCCTGATTGACGCTGTAATAGAGCGGTTCTTCCGGCATGCGGATGTTCGGGTGGCTGAGGATGAATTCGCCAATCGAGGGATCAAGTGTGAAGCCGTGTACCCCTTGCCCGGCGGTATAAACCATCATCGTGCTACTGCCGTAGACGACGTAACCCGCCGCGACGAGGCGTTTGCCTTCTTGCAGGATGTCTTCCATCGTGCCGCGCTCGCCACGGGTGAACTTGCGATGAATCGAGAAAATCGTGCCGATTGACGTGTTCACGTCGATGTTCGATGATCCGTCGAGCGGGTCAAAGAGCAGGATGTAATTGCCAGTGCCATAATGCGGCGGGATGTCGAGGATGTCTTCGTGTTCCTCGCTCGCCATCGCCGCCACCCGTTGGGTGTGGTCATTCATATCATAGATGACCTTATCCGCGTAGAGATCGAGTTTTTGCTGGCGTTCGCCAAAGACATTTTCGCTCTGGGTTGCGCCGAGGATTTCGGTCAAACCGGCGCGGGTCGTCTTCTGGGCGATCAACTTAGCGGCGAGTGCCATATCCTGCAACATCTTGGTGAAGGTACCGGTCGCGTGCGGGTAGGCTTTCTGTTGCTCGAACATATAGCGTTCGATAGTCATTAAGCGTTGCTTATCGTCAGTCATGGGAAGCGTCTCTGCCACTCTGTTTTATAAAAATGTTAATTTACTTTAATCGTAAACGGGCAAGAGATACATCACAAGTGACATTAAGCCGATATTCATCGCGTGATTTTCGTACATTCTGTTTGAAATGTCGCTCTTGCGTTGTGCAACTTGCTCAATCGCGCCGCTTAAGTCTCATCGTCTGCCGGAATAAAGCGCACTTCAAACAGCTTGGGCCAATCCTTGCCCGTGATGTAAAAGGTATCGCTCTCAGGGTTGTAGGCGATGCCGTTCAACACCGCGCCTGATCCGAGTCCGGCGCGTTCGTCCGCGCTCAGCAAGTCCGCCGCATCGATCACTGTCAGGATATTGCCGGTGAATTTGTCAATCTCGACGATGAAATCTGTCTGCCACAGGTTGGCATAGATGCTATCGCCGACACATTCCAGCTCGTTCAACAGGTTTTGATTCACGGGTTGCCCGTTGATGGTGATTAACATGCGCGTGATGAGGTCGAAGCTGTCGCGCTCGCGGATCGAGATATAGCGACTGCTATCGCTCATATACAAGTAGCGTCCATCGTCGCACAAGCCCCACCCCTCGCCCTCATAGCGATAAGTATCGACTTGCTCGAAAGTCTCGAAGTCGTAGACCAGCGCCTCGCCGGCTGTCCATGTCAGCTGGATCAACTGTCCATCGACCAATTCTAAGCCTTCGCCGAAGTAATTCGGTTCGTTGCTCTCCGGCGGGCGGTTAACATCGACGCGGCGCAGAACTTCGCCCGTCTCTAATGCCACCTGCCGCACGCTGGATTCACCACGCTGTCCGGTACTCTCGTAGAGAAAGCCCTCATGCCAGATCAACCCCTGTGTGAAGGCGCTGGTATCGTGCGGGTATTCGTTCAGCACTTCGAGGCTGAGTTCGCGCGCGACTGTAAAGCCGGACGGGGCTTGTTCTTGTGCGCTGACGCTGAGTATGGGCGCGAGGAGCGCGATAATCATCAGATAATGTTTCATGGTGACGTACTCTTTCTGTGTATTCAGGTGTTAGGACTCTGCGTGTTGCAGGTTGATGCTCACATGCTGGCATCTTTTTCGACATCGGCAAGCACCGCGTCGAACGCGTCAGGGTGGATGTAACCCTGTTCTGCGGCATGGATCGCCGCCGCCCGTGTATCGGGAATCAGGCGCAAGTCGCACCCGCAATCCCGCGCTTGCTGGGCGACTGATGCCACCCGCCGATCACGGCGCGTGTTCTTCTTGAAGGGGTTCACATCGCGGATGTAAATCGCCTTGATGCGGTTGGGATGCGCTTGCACGACCTTCAGATAAATCTCGGCATCGTGTTCGCCACTATCGCCGATCAGGATGAAATCGAGATTATGATGAAGTGTCATCAAGCGGTCGATCGTGTTGAACTTGTGATCGGTCGAGTGTAGTAATTCAGTGCTGATACCCACCGGACGCAGGTAGATGGGGCCGAGGGGGATGTTACGCAGGCGCAAAAATTCTTCGACCAGATCGTACAAGCTATAGGGACTGTTGGAGACGTAGTAAATCGGGTTGAAGACCTGTTGCGTCGAGCCGGCTTGCAGGGCGCGATAGAACTCAGCAACGCCGTGAAAGGGCGAGCGCGTGTGTGGGTTTTTGGTGAACGTGTTCCACAGCATCCGCGCGATGTTGGTCACGTCGGTGCGCCATACGGTATCATCGAGATCGGTAATCACGCCGAATTGGGCGTTCTTCGTCGGGGTGATGACCTTGCCCACAGCTTGTGCTTGGCGGTCGCCGTCGTCGTAGCTCAGGTGGATATTGTGCCAGATGCGCTGGGACGGAGGCGGCGTGTCGAGATCGAACTGGACGATGAAATACCCGGCGCTATCGGTGTGAATAACACGCTGATGGTCGTGATAGCGGGCGATTAATGCCGCATGGGGGACGGTCATCGCGGTGAAGCGATGGTAGATATTACGCAGATTGCGCCAGCGGCTATCATCTTCACGCGCTGGACGTGTACGGATTTTTTCCAGCAAGCGACCGCGCAAACGCAACACGCGGTTCGTGCCATCGCCCACATACGGAAGAATCTTAACCGCTTTATCAGCTGGCATCGCATTCCCTTTGGTGTTACTAATAATATTATTTAGATATGACATAACCGAGTAAATCCTTGTAATATACCCTCATCATAACATTATCGCGCATGATTGTTAAGCGAGTGCAAAGAGAGGGTAGGCGATTGCATATGGCTTGTGGTGGCGTTGCCCTCACAAGGAACTGCCGTTCCTTGACTTTGTGCATTTTGAACGTTTTTGTCCACTTTTTGCAAACGCTCTTATGTCGAACGTGTGCAATAGCCATTTAGGGCTTTGCCCTAAGACCCATGAGCTTTTTCAAAAGCTCAACCAAAACTTTCACAGGTTGAAACCAAATGGTTGCAAAAGGCGTCAGCCTTTTACAAGGTGTGGGACAGCATCCCACTTTGCACAACGTTTACACATGAGCCTTCGCAAAAAGTGGTGGGGTTTGGGGTGAAACCCCGCTATGATGATATAGTCACTGTCTAAATGTGATTGCCTTAAAAGAGAGGGTCTACGAACAAGTTGTTATGAACATTCTTGTAAGGGCTACAGCGAACCCGTAGCACAACGGGCGCACGATAGGTCGTTACATCTTGCCGTACTTGTGACACGGACAAGTCTCTCGTCGTCCTCAAAGCGATCAGGCGATGGGGGACGCTAGCGCCCCCCGATGATCGTGTCGTGCGGTGTCTTACTCGGCAGTCACGGTGACGGTCACCATGCCCTCGAACCCGAACTGATAGCCGCCCTCGGCATGACCGAGCAAAATCGTATACGTGCCATCAGCCGGCAGTTCAAAATCGGTGATCGCGGAGTCCAGATTGCCGCCGAAGTCATCATCACCGGCAATCGGCGTGCCATCAGGGCCTAACAGGCTGATGAGCGGGTCAATCGTGGTCGTGTTGCTATCGCGCGCGGTGATGCTGACGGTCGCGCCTGCGTCTCCATCGAACGCGATCTCGTACACGCGCCGATACGCCATCTGCGCCTCGTAGCTCTCGCCGATGCTCATGTCCGCGGTGCGCGTCTCTTGACCGAGAATACGAATGCGCTCGGCGAAGTCCTCACCGGCGGCAACGATGTCCCCGCTCTCGCGGTAGCTGATGCCGCGTGCGAGATAGGCATTGTGCAACTGCGGGTTCACGTCCAGCGCATCGCCAAACGCCGTGATAGCTTCGTCGTTATCCCCGCGATTCAAGTGGCTGATGCCCAGCGCATAATACGCATTGGCGACCGAGAGCAGGTCACCGCCGGCTTCGATCGCCAGTTCATAAAATTCGATCGCGCCGCGTGCATCACCACTACCGAGACGCTCTAAACCGCGACTGATGAAATCATCGGTGTCGCCGGCGGTCGTATCACCCAGCTGATAGTAGGCTTCGGCACGGCTGGCGAACGCGCTCTGGCTGAGTGGGTTGATCGCGATGGCATCGTCATAATCGAAGAGCGCACTGCCTTCATCGCCCAGTTGCAGGTTGATGTCGCCACTCAGTTCATAATATTCAAAGGTGTAGGGCGCACGTTCAATCGCCGCGCGCATATCATCGACAGCGGTCGCCCCGCGTCCGAGGCGCACATTCGCAATTGCACGCACGGCATAGGCTTCGTCGTTGGCCGGGTCACCATCCATCGCTTGCTCGGCTTTGGTGATTGCCGATTGGAAGTTGCCCATCTGGATATCTGCCAGCGCCTCTTCGATCAAGCCGTCAACATCGACATCGGGGTCGGCGGTTGGTTCGGGGGTCGGCGCTGGCTCATCGGGGACGGGGGTCGGGGTCACTTCGTCAATGGCTGTGACCGTCATCGGCGTTTGCACGAGGGCGACGCTTACCACGAGCAACAGGGCAAACGATGAAATGATCCATACTATTTTACGCATATAAAAATATCCTTCGCGTTTGGTCGATCAATCAAAATAGGGTGATACTAGCTGAGTCACTAGAGTGATGCACTGTTGCACGAGTGTAGCGCATTCGCATTGTTCCTCATGCCTCTCTCCCAACACGGGGACGCATCTAGCCGCTTGGCAAGTGTTTTTAGCGAACGCTCTCATGTCGAATGTGTGCGATAGCCACTTAGGGCTTTGCCCTAAGACCCTTGAGCTTTTTCAAAAGCTCAACCAAAACTTTCACAAATTGAAAACAAATGGTTTCAAAAGGCGTCAGCCTTTTGCAGGGTGTGGGACAGCGCCCCACTTTGCACAACGTTTACACATGAGCCTTCGCGAAAAGTTTTGAAACGGCATAACTTTAGCGAGTCAGATATGTTTGATGATTTTAAGCTAACACACGAATATGAGATAGAGATCAACGATTCTGCACAAAATCAATAATGACCACGTTCTGATCGCAGGCGGGGTTGGTCGTGATGAGGATTTCATCGCTCAACGGACGACCGTCCTCTGCCAGTAGCTCGACAGCGAAGGTTGCTTCTTGTGGGGTGCCCGTCAGGGCGAATTCGTAGCCGCCCGCGCCGAAGCCCGCCGCCGACCCGCTGAAAACCGTCTCATCGACATCTGCGCCGCGCACATGCACCCGATAGCCCGACAGAGGCTCGCCCTCAGCAGACAGCACCTGCCCGCCGATGCTCCACCAATCGCACCCGAGCGCGTTCGTGTTGGCTTCGTAGCGCACGTTAGCGATTGCAAACGCAAAGCCTGCCGTCGTGTTGTCACCTACGGGTGTCGGTGTTTCGGTCGCGACGATCACGATTACCGGCTCATCGGCGTTGAAATCGGGCGGGGTCGCTGTGACGACGACGTAGGGTGTCGCCGGCGGGAGTGGGTTCAGCGCCGATTGTGGATCACGCCAGATGAGCGCCAGCCACAGCACGAGCGCGACCGTCGCTAACAGGGCGACCAGCGACAGGATGTTATAGCGCCGTCGTTGTCGCTGACGTGGATCGCGCTGGGGCATGTCATCAGCCGTCGATGCAGGGCGCGGGACGTGCGGGCGATGGTCATGCGGGTTGACGGGTGGAAAACGCTCCTCAAGCGGCGTGATGATCGGGGCGCGTACTTCGTCGCCCAAACGGGCGAGCGTCTCCAACGACTCGCGGTCGCTATCCGGCAACGCCAAGCGATCGAGATCGAGTTCTGGCAGGGGGGCATCGTCCTCGGGTGGGATCGGGTTGCGCGCCCGCGGTAGGCGCTGTTTACGATCGCTCGATCGCATCCGTTTGATATTCGATTGCGGGTCGTCTTTCTCGGTCATAAGTCAGGTCAGATCAGTTGTCAGCGTATGATGCCCCGATTGTATAGCACAAGCGCGATTGTCACCACAATCAACCTGCCTTATTCGGCTGGTGCAAGCTGATCGGTCTGGCGAATCCAGCCGGTATAATCCAGCGTCTGCACGCGGTACCATGTGTCTGTGCCATCGCCCAGCGGACCGCCGGTAATGATTAATTCATCGCCGGCGCTGATCGTGCCGACAGTGGTCGCATCCGCGACGGGATCGGCGTAAATATCGAGCGTGCCCTCAGCCAGTACTAGCAGACTGCCGACGCTCAGATCAAGCGCAGGGCGGGTAGTGGTCGCCTCAGCGAGATCGGGTGCGGTGGCGATGGCGGGCGGCAGGGGCAAGGGCGTTAGGGTGGCGGGCAGTGCGCCGTTGACCCAGCCGACGTTCGGGCTGTTCTGGATGGTCGCGGTGATGTCGTAGACGGTACCATCAACCTGCGCGACGTATGCGCTAGTCGCGGTACGCACGTAGACCGCCGTGCGATCGGGCGACCACGCGACTTCGGTCGGGGCGGCGTTGCCAATCGGTACGGTCAGTACATCGCCGGCACCGGTGATGATCTGATGCGGACTGGTCGCGCCCTCAGCCGATGCTAGCATGATCAAACTGCCGTCGGCGCTCTGGATGGCATCGCGCACAGCGACCAGGCCCACGTTGCTAGCGTCGGTGCGCGTCACTTCGGTGCCATCGCGGTTGATGATGCCGTACATCATTTGTCCATCGGGGTCGCGTCCACTGACGACGATTCGTTGTCCGTCGTTCGTCCAGTGGCCGTAGCTATAGCGCAGGGGCGCGGGCGGCGTGCTGGCTTGCACCTGCTCGACTTCGCGGGTGGCATAGCGAATATCCAGCGCACGCCGATTGCTATCGCGCAGGATGAGCCCGACTAGGATCGCATTGTTATCGCTCGACCATTCCAGCGAGATAGCGCGCCAGCCAGCTGAGCCTTCGGGCGTGTTGACCAGCGTGCAGAAGGGCGGGCAGTGGCGCATAATCTGGTAGCTGGGGTCGGTCGGCAGGTCGCGCAGCGGTTGCCAGAACCACACGCCCTGATTCAAATCGGGCAGGGCTTCGTTGCGAATGCGAAACGCCAGCATTTGCCCGTCTGGTGACCATTCGATCTCGCGCACGAAGAGCTTGTTCGCCGCCTGTTGATCGACCTGAAAGCCATCGAAGAAGGGCGCGACGGTGTACACGCCTTCGACGCCCGTCTCCGGGACGAAGTGCGGGATGCCGACATCGTTCACCCGTGCCCAGCGCGTCGGGTCAAGCGGGTGCCAATCGACATCAATCGTCCCCGATGGCAGGGGGATGTCGGTTGTCTCGGCGATGCTCAGCGTCCCCCCTGCCATGCTGAGCGCGATCATGCGCCCGCTAGCTTCCGCCGGCGTGAAGCTCTCCTGGGCGTGGGTTGGGCGCACGCTCGCCAGCCCGATGATGATCATCATCACAAACCATGCTCTGCTCATTAGTGTTCTGTCGTCTTTCTCTAAGATTGGGTATCATTGCCCTGATTATAGCGAAGCGCCCCCGCCCGCGCGTGATGCAATCGCGTTGCTTACCCGTCGCTTTGCCCACGCTCTAGGCGTAAGAATCGGGTTTCAGGCGGCAACGCACGCTATCCCATGCTCGCGTAAACCGCTACAATACACGCAACATACGCACCCCGACAGAAGCGATAACATCACCCATGACGACTTATGCTGAAGTGGCAGTCAATGCCCCGATTCCTAAAACCTTTCACTATCATGTACCCGATCATCTCAGCGACGAGCTGGCCCGCGGCAGTCTGGTGCGGGTGAGCTTCGGTACCGGCGCACAACCGGCGATCGTCGTCGCGCTCCATGACGCGCTTCCCGCTGATCTTGATGACATCCAGACCAAACCGGTGATTGATCTGCTCGATCCCTATCCGGTGATGACCACCGCGCATCTCGCGCTGGCAGAGTGGATGCAGAGCGCCTACCTGACCGCGCCAGGGGCCTCGCTGTGGCTGATGCTGCCGCCCGGCATCACCGGCAAAAGCGCCAAGCGCGTTCGCTTGTTGGATGCTAACGCCGAAGGGCAAACCCCGCTACAGGCGCGCATCCTCGCTGCGCTCCGCGCTGATGCGCCGCTGACGCTGAAACAATTGCAGAAAAAGGTCGATAGCCCGTCGCAAACGTCCTTACTGCGCCACCTGCGCCAGATGCAAACGGCAGGCTGGCTGACGATCGACGCGGTGCTATCCACGCCGACCACCAAGAAAAAGACTGTGGCGACCGTCATCCGCACGGTTGACGATGCCGACGTGATCGCGGCGCTCGATAGCCTGAGCCGCGCCCCCAAGCAACGAATAGTCTTCGATTATATTGCCCGCTTTGATTATCCGCTGGACGTACACGAGGTCTACGAGACAGTCGCGGCGACCCGTGCCGATCTCAACAATCTCGCGGCGCGGGGACTGGTACAGTTGGGCGAGCGTATCGTCTTTCGTGATTCACTGGCTGATCGGGGCTTCATCCCCTCGCACCCGCCCCCGCTGACCAACGGTCAACAGCGGGCATGGCAGGTGCTTCAACGGGCACTCGCAGACGATACCCGCGCGCACAAGTTCTTGCTCCATGGTGTGACCGGAAGCGGCAAGACAGAAATTTACCTGCACGCTATCGCCGACGTGATCGAGCGCGGTCAGCAGGCGATTTTCCTCGTGCCAGAGATCGCCCTCACACCGCAGACGATTCGCCGCGTCGCGCAACGCTTTCCCGATCAAGTGGCGGTCGTTCACGGGAGCTTGAGCAAGGGCGAGCGTTACGACACCTGGCGACGTGCCCGCGCCGGCGAGATCGGCGTGATCGTCGGCACGCGTTCGGCCTTATTCACGCCCCTGCCGGACATCGGCTTGATTATTCTCGACGAAGAACACGACCCCAGCTACAAGCAAGCGCCGCCGATCAACCCGCCATATTATCATGCGCGCCACGTTGCCGAGCGTCTGACAGAGCTGACCGACGCGGTCTTGATACTGGGCAGTGCTACGCCGGATGTCGAGAGCTACTATCGCGCTCAACAGGGCGATTTACAGTATTTGCATCTGCCGCGCCGCATCATGGGGCATCGCCAGCGCGTGACCAAACAAGCCCAGCGTCAGCGCGTGCGGACAGCCTATCAACCGGCAGAAAACGAAGCGATGATGATCGACCTACCGCCAGTGAAAGTCGTGGACATGCGCGCGGAACTGAAAGCGGGCAATACGAGCATGTTCAGCCGCGATTTACACGAGGCACTGACTGATGTGCTGGCGCGTGATGAACAGGCGATTCTCTTTCTCAATCGGCGCGGGCAATCGACCTATGTCTTTTGTCGGGATTGTGGCTATGTTGCCGAATGTGAGAATTGCGATACCGCGCTGACGTATCATCGGCAGGGGACAGCCTTGCGCTGTCATCATTGCGGACATCAAGCACCCGTGCCGGACGTGTGTCCAGCGTGTGCCGGACGGCGTATTCGTTACTTCGGTGCGGGGACGCAACAGGTCGAAGCGCACGTACAAGCCACATTCCCACAGGCGACAATCGTCCGCTGGGATGCCGATACTGCGACACGCCCCGATCTGCACGAGCAGGTACTCGCGCGTTTTGCCCGCCAAGAGGCGAACGTGATGATCGGTACGCAGATGGTCGCTAAGGGGTTAGATTTGCCGATGGTGACGCTGGTCGGGGTGGTCAGTGCGGATCCGGGACTAGCTTTGCCCGATTTTCGGGCGGATGAGCGCGCCTTTCAGTTGTTGACGCAGGTTGCTGGGCGTGCTGGGCGGGGGTTGCTGGGGGGGCGCGTCATCTTGCAGACGTACCAACCGCGCCATCCGAGCGTGGTCGCGGCATCGCACCATGATTATGCCCAGTTTTACCAGACGACGATCGACAATCGGCGCGAGGTCGGCTATCCCCCCTTCCGGCGCATGGGGCGCGTCCTGATCCAGCACCCGCATCCCATCGAAGCCGAGCGCGAGTGCCAGCAGGCGGCGGCATGGTTACGCCAGCACATCGCACGCCAGCAGTTGACCGACACGACGCTGATCGGGCCGGCACCGTGTTTCTTCTCGCGCATTGATCGCCATTATCGCTGGCATGTGCTGGTACGCAGTGTTGACCCGACGCAAGCCCTGCGCGATTTACCGGCGCGGCAGGGCTGGTACGTCGATATCGATCCGCTGGACGTGTTATGAGGTCGCGTTCAAGGTCAGCGTGAACGCGCCGCCGGTATAGAAGGTATCGTCACTCAAGGCCTCGAAGAAGAACAGATCACTGGCGAGAATCAGATACACGCCATCTTCGGGCAGGGTGATGTCGATCGTGTCGCTATGGGTGGCAATGCGCTCACCCGACGGTGCGAACAGGTGCAAATTGGTGAAGAAGTTGTAATCTTCTAGCGCAATGGTCACGCTGTCGCCTTCACTGCCGACGAAGCTCAACGGCACGACCGGCGTTTCGATATCGCTGGTCGCGGTCATGCTATCGCCATAGCGGATGCGCTCGGTCGTCAGATCGAGGTTTTCGCTCGCGGTCTCCGGTGCGCCGCTGGCGCGCAACTCGTAGCCCAGTTGCTCGTCGCTTGTATCTTCGGTGCCATCAATGAAGAAGAAGCTGGTCGCCAGCACCAGATACACGCCATCTTCAGGCACATCAAAGGTGCTGATTTGTGCGGCGAATTCGCTCTCGCCACTGTCATCGTCGGCGGCGAGTACCGCGCCATTGCTATCGAGCAGGACGAGATACGGATCGAGCGGGCTTTCGTCGGCGCGTGTCATGGTGATCGTCAGCGTGTCGCCTGCGCTCGCCGTCAGCGCGTAGAGCGCGGTCGTCACGTCTTCTTCAAAACTGGCTGAGATGGTCTCATCAGTGTTCAGGGTCGGGGGCAGGGTATAGCTATCGTCCTCTTGTGCGCCGAGGATGCTCGCGGGGAGCAACATCACGACGACGAGTATCAGCACACCTATCCCCCGTTGGTATAGATTGTGTCGGAACATAAGACGTATGTCTCCTGATTGTTTGTGTGCGATATAGCCTTATGATACCAGTGAATGGCGCTTAAGACACGCAAACCCCTAAAGACTGAGGGGGATACCCGATTGATTCTATCAAAACGCGGGCTTTTATGGTCAACTTGTGGGGTGGGCGCACACGCGCTCGCAACTGCTCCAACTCAATCAACGGCATCATAGGAGGTCTGCATGAACCCGAAAGAAGCGATGGAACACTACGGATTGAACCCCAAGAAGAGTCTCGGTCAAAACTTCATGCATGACCCGAACACAATCGAAAAAATCGTGGAAACAGCGGCGATCATGCCCGATGATACGGTGGTCGAGATTGGTGCCGGCACAGGCGAATTGACGGCGAAACTCGCCCAATTTGCGCGCCATGTGATGGCGATCGAAATTGATGAACGGCTTGAACCGCTTTTGGATGCACGCTTCGCCAACACGCCGAATGTCTACCTCGTCTATGAGGATGTCCTCAAGACGGACATCGTGCAACTGGTCGGCGCGCAGTCGTTCATTGCCGTCGCTAACGTGCCCTATTACATCACGACCGCGATTCTGCAACATTTGTTAGAACAAGCACGTCGTCCGCGCCGCATTGTCTTCACGATGCAGTACGAAGTTGCCCAGCGCATCTGCGCCGATCCCGGCGATATGACCTTGCTGGCGGCGAGCGTGCAATACTACGGTAAGCCACAGATCGTCAGCAAGCTCAATCCGGCGGTGTTCTGGCCCCGTCCGGGGGTTAATAGCGCTATCTTGCGCGTTGATACTTATCCCGAACCGATCGTCTCGACACCGGATGACGCGCTCTTCTTCCGCGTGGTGAAAGCCGGCTTCAGCCAGAAGCGCAAGCAACTGCGGAACTCGCTCAGTGGCGGGCTAGGCGTGAAGTCGAAAGTTGCCGGCGCATATCTCGAAGCCGCCGGTATCGACCATAAACGCCGCGCCGAGACGCTCGCGCTGGAAGAATGGGCGGCACTGTCGCACGTCGTCGCTGAGATGCAAGCCGGTTCATCCTGATATATAGCAATCGTATTAAAATTTGGTCAAAACGCGCATCGAATAACGGACTTCTGCGTAATAAATCATAGACGTAACTACTCAGGGGCGTTGCCCCCGAACCCCCACAAAGGACGATCGTCCTTTGAACCTGTACCCGCCGAACACTTTGCGTTCGGCAAAATTGGGGTGCAGGGGAGACATCCCCTGCTGGGGCGTGGGGTGAAACCCCACAAGAAGACTCTACCTGAGTAGTTACTCATAGACTGTTAAACACAGTGTCGTATACCTGAGATACCCATCGTCTAAATTACCGAGGATGATTATGCCTGTGCAACGCTTGCTGAGCGCGTTATTGATCGTCGTGTTGATACTCGTTGGATGCGACTCGCTCGATCGTCAGACCGATTACACGGCTGATGATGGCGAGATGCTCCTAGAGACATCAATCGACCATATGCGCAATCTCGAAACCTTTAATATGGATGTCACACAAGGAGGAACGCCCTACCGCTTTTACTTCCAGCTCGGGCCGTCCGCTTTGCAATTCGTGACAGTCATGACCAAGACCGAAGGCGCGTTCGTCGCCCCTAACAACCTCTATGCCAGTGCGCGTATTCTCGTACGCGGGGTGAGCGTCAACGTGGGCTTGTTTGCCAATAGCATCGGGCAGTGGATCAAACCCTTAGCCACTGGCGAATGGGTTGAGTACCAGTATGCGCCCGGCTTTGATCCGGCGGCGATGATGCAAGAGAATGAAGGCTTCCATAGTGCTATCCGCCGCATGACCGAGATCGAATACGTCGGTGTGGCGGAGCGCAACGGGCGCGAGATGTTACACGTCACCGGTATTGCCGATGGCGAGACTATCAATCAGATGCTCTTTGGCTTGCTCTATATTCTAGAAGATCGGGCGATTGTCGATGTCTATATTGATCCCGAGTCGCTCGTCCCGCACGAAGTCGTGCTGACTCTGCCCGATACTGCGACGGACGAGACCGAAGATACCTTCTGGCGCATTGAGCTGTACAACATCAATGATAATGTCGCGGTAGATACGCCGTCGGGAGTCGTCGTCGAAACGCCGGAAGCCGTCGAAGCCGATCAGCCATCCACGCCCACGAATTACTGGTTGTGGGGGTCGCTGTTATCGGCGCTGGTCGGGGCGATCGCGTCGCCGGTCATCTTCTACGCTAAGTGCTATCGACGTGCGCTCGGTTTCGTCAGCGGGGCGCTGGTTGGCGCGGTCAGTAGCTTGATCGGCTTGACTCTGCTCTGGGTGTTCCTGCCCGTGCGCGAGCGACGTAAATCACGCGATGTCACGTCCGATCATGCGCCACCCGCCTACAAACGCATGACGAACGTCAATCCGTGGCTAGTGATGGCCTTCATCGCGATTCCGGTGTTCGTCGGCTCGCTCGATTTGACCGTCGTCAGCGCCTTCATGCCACAACTTCTGCTTGATCTGGGCTTGCCGGTCGATACTGGCTTGGACGATGCCTCATGGGTTGTCACTGTTTATCTGCTGGCATATACCGTCAGCCTGACCTTCATGGGTCGCCTCAGCGATTTGATCGGGCGGCGGCGCGTGTATCTCGCCTGTCTGGTGACCTTCATCATCGGCTCGGTGTGGATTGCGGTCGCGCATACTTTCCCCACCGATTGGCTCAGTGCTTTTTATCGCACGCTGGGGATGCGTGTCGATACCAGTTATGTCAACTTGCAGGTGATTATCCTCGGGCGCATCGTCGAGGCGATTGGCGCGGGGGCGCTGGTGCCGGTCAGCCTCGCGCTCGTCGGTGATCTCTTCCCGCCGGAGAAACGCGCTCGTCCGCTGGGCTTGGTCGCCGCGATGGATACGCTGGGCTGGGTGCTGGGGCCTGTATACGGTGGTGTCTTCCTGCAAATCATGAGCTGGCAGGGCTTGTTCTGGATGAACGTGCCGCTGACGTTGATCTCGCTGGTGAGCGTGTTGTATGCTCTGCGCCGCGTGCCGATGGTCAAAGTACAGGGACGCTTCGACTTTGTTGGGACGACGCTCATCACGGGTGCGCTGACGGCTTTGGTGCTGGGGCTGGGCGCAAATGTCGATCTATCAGGCGCAAATGTCAGCCTCGATACAATCTCGCCCCTGCCGCCCTACGCCGTGCCGATGTTGCTGGCGGGTCTGTTGTTTTTTGTCAGCTTCTTATTCGTCGAAGCCTACTCGACTGATCCCCTGATCAGCTTGCAGATGTTCAAGCGGCGCAATCTATCGGCGGCATCGCTGGTTAATCTACTGGTGGGCTACTGCCTGTTCATCGGCTTGGTGAGCGTGCCACTACTGGTCAACCTGCGCCTTGAGAGTGGCGATCAGGTGACGCAGGCGGCGCTAGAGACGGGACTCCTGCTCTCGACGCTGACACTGCCGATGGCAGCGGCGGCGGTCATCGGCGGTTGGGTCAGCGATCGCATCGGCATCCGCAACACGATCATCACTGGCTTGCTGTTCGCGCTGGTGGGCTATCTCGCCATCTGGCAGACGTGGACGATTGACATCCAGAATACTGTGCTAGGCGTGCAGATGGCGATCGTCGGCGTGGGCATCGGCTTGACCTTCTCGCCCGTCAGCACAGCCGTCATCAACTCGGCTTATGATCCTGAACGCGGCGTGGCGAGTGCGCTGGTGATTATCCTACGCTTAATCGGCATGACTGTCAGCATCTCGACCTTGAGTTCGATCATGTACTATCGGGCGATCACGCTCGCCGGTACGGAAGCTAGCGCGAGCGGGACGATTGGCATTGAGGAGATTATCAACTCGCTGGATGCGGTGGTGCGCGTGCTGGGCGAGATGGGGTTGATCGGTGCGGTGCTATCTGGCATTGCGCTGATTCCGGCGCTGTTCATCGCGAATACAGTCGTCTCGCCGGAAGAAGCGACCGCGACGACGAGTGACGCGCCTCAAACGTCAGGCTAGCACAAAGGGCGTGCGATCACGCGCACGCCCCGTCGCTCGCTCACGCCTCACTGGGCGTATCGGCGGGCGGCGTGTTGTCGCTTGCGGGTGGCGCGGGTGGCGTGTCCGCGGATGGCGCGGGTGGCGTGTCCGCGGATGGCGATGCG
>DAOTTV010000141.1:0-39413 GCA_034437755.1 Anaerolineae bacterium
TATATCTTCGAGTATAACGCGCTGGGGCAGTTAATCCGCACCGAAGACCCCAACGGAGTCAGCACGCAGTATATTTACTTGCTGGATGAACTGGCGCGGGTCGAGCGCACGTTGACCACTGCTGACGGCGAGACGACGACGCTATCCATGATCTATAATTACGACGACTCCGGCAATTTACGTAACGTCGTGTTCCCCGGTCGTAACGAAGCCACGCGCTCGGCAATCACTGTCAACATGACTTATGACGCGCTCGACCGCCGCGTGCGTTACGTCGATGGTGAAGATAGCGTGTGGTCATATACGTATAACGCGGCAGGCAACATCGCGCAGATTAGCGACCCACTCGGCAGTGTCGTGCGCTATAGCTATGATAATTACGATCGGGTGACGCGCATCACGTATCCCACCGGTGCCGCCGTCGATTTTGCTTATGATACGGCGGGTAATCTGCGCTCGGTGACTCTGCCGCCGAATCTCAACGATACCGAGCAACAGGTGATTTATGTGCTGGATGTGATGGGCAACATCACGCAGATGCAGGTTGGCACCAATATCACGCGCTATGAATACGATGTGATGGGCAACCTGACGCGGCGCATCGCCCCTGACGGGCGCATCACGACCTATACCTATGATGCCGCTAATCGCCTCGCGCAGATGAGCTACGATAACGGGCAGGTGGTCGATTATAGCTATGATCGCGCGGGCAACGTCACCAGTGCCGGTAATTTACGCTTTGAATACGACGCATTGGGGCGCGTCATTGCTGAGACGAGTGGTGACTTTCGTATCGAATATAGCTACGACGCGGTTGGCAATTTGCTCAGTCGCTCGGCGGGCGCGTTTGGCACGATGACCTATACCTACGATGACCTGTATCGCCCGACGCGCGTTGATTTTGGCGATCGTCAGGTAGAGATGGTCTATGATGAGATGAGTCGCGTGCGCCAGCTGATTCGCAGTAACGGCGTGACGACCATCAACAATTACGATGCGGTTGGTCGTCCGCTGGCGATTTTGCACTTCGCCCCGCCGAACGAGCGCCTGGACGGGTTCAACTATCAGTATGATGCGGTCGGTAACCTGATTCGCGTCGATCGCATTGTCGATGGCTGGCGCATCAACTACGCTTATGACGTCTCCCACCGCTTGATTGACGAACGCTGGGTGAACGAAATCGGCGAGACGAAATACGCCGTCAGCTTCCGCTATGATGAAGCCGGCAACCGCATCGAAGAATTACGCAACGGTCGCCGGACGGTGTTCCGTTATAACGATCGCAATCAACTGGTCGAAGAAGTGCGCGACTTCAACCCGCAGAACGATAATTTCCTCATCGTTCCGGCGGGTATCGTTCTCATGGGGGCGCTGGGTTTATCACGGCGCAGACATACCCGCGCCTTGCTCGCCCTGCCGATTTTGGCTCTGCTGGGCATGGGGGGCGTGCTGGCACAGACGACCGCTGTCACGACGGTGCGCTATGACTACAGCACCAACGGCAACCTGACGCGCGTCACCTACGTTGACGCCGACACCCAGCTTGACTTGAGCTACGATGCCGAAAATCGATTGGTAGCGATTGTCGGGCAGAACGAACGCGGTGAGCCGGTCGATGTCGAGCTAACGTATGACCTGATGAGTCGCTTGATAAGCTGGCGCGATGGTGCGCGCACGTATCGCCTGGTCTACGATGGGCGCGATTTGATCGGCATGACGGATGAGGACGGCAATATCTTCGAGCGTTATATCGCGCTGGACGGCGAACGCTTGTTGACCCTGCGCGGCGATGATGCCTTCTGGCATTTGAAAGACCACATCGACAGCACGCGCCGCTATGCCTCCGCTGAGGGTGCGCTGATCGATGCGCCGGATCGCTTCTTCGAGTTCGGGAGCTTCGGCGTGCGTATCTTCCCGTATGATGAGGGCATCCCGCCAGAAGGCGCACAGGTCGATGTGCCGACTCCCTTCTTCGCGGGCTATCTCTACGATCCAGCTATAGACTTGTATCACATCGGGTTGCGGTCGTATGATGCGCGCTTCGGACGCTTCTTACAGACTGACCCCGTTCGCCAAGATCCGGTCGGCACGCTCTACACCTATGCGCGCAACCGTCCCTTCGTCTTCAGCGATGAGACGGGCATGATGGTCGATCCCTTCGTTGACCCGACCAATGCCGCCGTACTCGCGCAAGACCTTGAACCGGAGAGCTTGCTCCCGCGCCCCGATGTGCTGGATATACCAGCGCCACCCGCCACGCATCAGCTACAGGCTGATGAGACCGTCCGCGCCCTGCAATTGCTAGATGACATGTACTACGGCATTAACGAGACGGTCTTGCAGGTGTCGCCACTCTACGATGAATTATACCTGTTGGAAGCCAATCCCGTCCCCGCGACCGTGCGCGAGCAAGTCGCTGACCCGTTACGGCAGATGATGAGCATTTACGAGCACGGCACAGGCTGGTTGCCAGACCCGCGCACCGATCCCGCCGTGCCGCTTGACGCATTCAGCTTGCTCCATGAGTCAGAAAACTTGCTGGCACAGGCGACCTTCACGCCCTTCGACTGGGGCGACGATCCCCAGCAGACGGCGCTCATGCCGATGATCGACGTGCCACAGGGCTTGCCCCCGCGCTTGCAGATCGCGCAGGATTTATTCCTATCCCTGCAACAGGTATCGATTATGAGCGGCTTAGAGCCGCAGACTGCGCGTTTGATCGACCCGCGCCAGATTGATCCCGCGCCAGAATTGGCCCTGCCGCGTGTACAAGTACCAGAATTGCTGATCGAACCGCCGATCCTGCGTAATCTAGACGCGCTCCGCGAGGAGAGCTACGATCTCACCGAGCCGATCTGGTCGCTTGGCATGGACGATTGCCGCGATTGTCTGTCGCCGCTTCGCTTCAGTCGTTAATCATCGAAGCTGAGAAGCGGCGGTGACGGCTTGACCCATTCGCGATACGCCATCCAGAAGGTCATGTCGTCGTACTGTACCGAGTTGGCTTTGTAGTTCAGCAGGAGATCTTCTAGCAGAGTCATCAATTCATCGACAGTATCCCACGCCGACGACGCGAGCATCTCGGCGATGGCTTTCGCGCCCATGGGTTGTGATTGGGCGTTCTGGATGTCGGTCACGCCATCGGTCAGCGCGACGAGGACATCATCCGGTTCAATCGTGATGCGCGCGACGTTGAACACGGCATCCGCGAACATACCGACCGCCGGTCCCGTCGGCGGGAGCCGCTCTAACACGCCGCCCGCCCGATTCAGCACCATCGGTTCAGGCGTGTGACCGCCGTTGATGTACATCAGCTTGCCCGTCTCCACGTTCAGCAAGCCAGCGAACAGCGTCGCGAACATATTCAGTTCATAGTGATGCTCTAAAATGTAATCATTGGTTGCCTCGACCACGCGCCTGAGATGCCACTCGAAAACGTCGAGCGTGCGCTTGTCTGCTGGTAGGGCGAGCATCTGCTCCCGCGCTTGCGAGATGAACGCCCGTAGCAAACTGCGAATCAGCGCCATGAACAGCGCCGCCCCCACACCCTTATCACATACATCAGCGATAATCAGCACGATGAAGCCGTTCATCTTGAATATATCGTAAAAATCGCCAGCAACCTCGCGCGCGGGGAAGAACTGCGCGGCGACCTGCCAGCCCTCAACTTCAGGAATCGTCGCCGGCATAAAATCGCGCTGAATCTGCCGCCCGATTTTGATGTCGTTCTCGATTTTGGTCAGCATCTCCTGTCGCTCTAGCAAGCGTTGATTGCTGAGGATGACCGCTGTATGCGCGCACAGGGCTTCGACAATCATGCTGTGGCTATCGTCAAAGGGGATGATCGTGCCGGCATCATCCTGCGCGTTAATCAGTTGAATCACACCAATCACGAAATCGTCGTGGTCTTTCAGCGGAACTGTCAGCGTCGAGACGGATTGATAATGATTATGACTATCGAACCAGCGCGTCCCGCTGAAGTCGAAATCTTCGTTGGTATAAATATCTTCAATGTTGATCGTCTCGCCGGTGATGGCGACGTGTGTCGCGACGTTATGATGATTGGCAGCGCCTGTCTGTCGATCGTAAAGCGGCAATAGGGGAAATTCGATGTCGCGCCCTGATGTCCCGCCGAGCGTGATTCCCAGCGAGTTCGTGCGGACGATGGCGAAGCGCAGTGCGTCGTTTTCCGTCCGCAGGTAGACCGTGCCGGCATCCGCGTTGTAGATGCCCTGCACTTCGGTCAGCACATTTTCAAGATACTGCTCAAAATCTAAATCCTTGCCGAAGCGCAGATGCGAATCGTTCGAGAGTAAGATGCTCTTGATATGGCGCGATAATTTGGCGATTTGCTCGCGCAGGCGGGCGTTCGATGTCTCCAGCATCTTGCTCAGTCGCCACGTCAAGAAGTGCGGCGAAATCGGCGTGCGGATGTAATCCGTCGCACCCAGTTGCAAGCACCGAATAATGTGCGAGCTATCCGACGAGGCGATCAAGATTTGCGTGTCGGACGGCTCATGCAAAAGCCGGATTTGCTTCAAAAGCAGAGTCACCTGCCCGTGATCGATACCATCGCCGATCATCAGCACGTGATAACCGCCGGTACTGATCTGGCGGAGGATTGTCTGGTGATCGTTAGATGCCACGACTGAATATCGCACCGGCTCCA
Organism: Anaerolineae bacterium; assembly: GCA_034437755.1. Lineage (GTDB taxonomy): Bacteria > Chloroflexota > Anaerolineae > Aggregatilineales > Phototrophicaceae > JAUZRW01. The sequence goes on from DAOTTV010000141.1 coordinate 4,670, forward strand.
GCATTGATGCCAGCGACTCGGGGTGATTGATGAGCGCGTCATAGAGCAAGATACGATAGGGTAACAGGTTGCGCCGCGCTTCTTCTGGGCGTTCCATGAAGAAATGACTGCGATTACAGCCGCCAGTATAATCATAATCGTAGTGATCGACACTGGTCAGCGCGAAGTACAAGCCCAGCCCACCGAATTCACGCGTCTCTAGTGGATCATCGAAATTGGGGGTTGCCTGCTGGCGCGGGTCGAACTTCTGGCAACTATCTTCGAGCGTGATGCACAGATGCTCCATGTAAATCGTCGCTGTTGCTGTGATGATCGACTCTTCTGCACTGCGAGCGTGCCCGTGCGTGACGATGTTGGTCGCGATCTCATCGACGGCGAGCTTGAGATTGTAAATACTACGCTGGGGTAAACCAGCACGGTGTCCAGCGCGGCTGACGTAATCGCGCAGTTTGTGTAGCATCATGCCCATGGTATCGGGCGTGGCTGTGATTACGATCGGTGCAATGCGTGAGGGCATAAGACTGACTCCCGCTCATCTGCTATTCATCTTATACCTTATTATAGCGCGAGATTGCACGCATGACATCATCGTAATCGCCACCGGGCTTGATGAAAGCGCAGGCGGTCGCGATCGAGTGGTGCGCCGTACTGCTCGAAAAAAGCGGGAATGTAGGCAGTGCCATAATGCCAGTCGATCGCGAGACAGCACCGCGCGAGATCGGTATAAGCATCGCCCACGCCCACGCGCCCGACATCAATATAGGCGTTCAATGCTTGTGTGTCGGGATGCACGAGCATATTCACGGGGAATAAATCGCCATGAACGACGACGGCACTTGCCGGCGCGGGGGGCACGTCCCACACATACGGACACTCTGCGACGGGCAAGCAATGGAAGCGGCGCACAGCCCGCGCCAAAACCGCGATACGCTCATGTGGCGACCACGCGAGATCATCATGAAACGGATGTAACCCCTCAATCGCGCTCATTAGCAAAAAGTGATGGGTGACGCTCGCACCAGCATAGATGACCTGTGGCACGGGGACACGTCCAACAAGCCACTGCAAACGATCGCGCTCCGCGACGACTGAGGCGGGGTCGGTGTGTGCAGAGAGCTTGAGATAATGCGGCGCATCGCCCACACGTACCCGATACACCTGCGCCGACGACTCGCCCGTTGTGACCACTTGCCACCGGTGCGGCGCGCCGATCATGTCGCGCAGATCATCGGGGACAATTAATGATTTACTATTCACAGCTTTATCCTAACTGCACATAATCAAGCACGCGATAGCGGCGCGTAAGATTCATATGCTACGATATACGCCGTGTTTCGATCTTGTCAATAGATTCTAGGTGGATATTCCTTATGCAATTTTCTCGTTGGCACATGCCACTTCATATACTCCAACGTCCGTCGCTCTTGTTAGTGGTGCTCGTGCTCAGCTTATCAGTCGTCCACGCGCAGGAGACGAGCAACAACACGAGCGCTGGCATCACCGATCAGGATGTGCCGTCGAGCGCGATGCTTGAGGGGTTCTCGTGGGTACATCAGGGGGTGAACCGTTGCTCTGCCGCCGCCTTGACGATTCAACTGTCGTATTACCAACCGGTGACGATCGATACTTATTTTGAACTCGCCGGCGGTCGCCTCAATACCTATGGCGCAGATGCAAGCGTCCGCATTGAAGAGATGGCCGATGACGCGATTTCGCGCGGGTTGGGTGCGGTTGTGCGTCGTAATGGCACGGTCGATCTTCTGCGCCGCTTGATCGCCGGCGGCTTTCCGGTGCTGGTCGAAAATGTGTATTACGATGGATCGGATCTCTATCGCGATTGGATGAGTCACAATCGCGTGTTGATCGGCTACGATGACAGCTTGCAGACCTTCTACTTCCAAGACCCGCTTCTCGGCTATCCCAACGGGCAAATTATCGAATTCAGCTATGATGACCTGCTCCGACGCTGGCGACCCTTCAACTACGATTATCTCGTGATCTACAACCCCGACGAAGAAGCGCAACTACAGGCGATTCTCGGTGAAGAATGGGATATGACCGTCAATGCCCAGCGTACTTTAGCACGCGCACAGGCAGAAATTGATGCCGGAACCGCGAACCCGCAATACAGCTGGTTCAATCTAGGGTGGGCACAGGTGCAATTAGGCTCATACGCCGCCGCCGCCGCCTCGTTCGATACAGCGCGTGAGATCGGCTTGCCGATGCGGATGATGTGGTATGAGTTCGCGCCTTTTGAAGCCTATCTCGGCGCGGGGCGCTACGAAGATGTGCGCTTTCTGGTCAACCAGCAGATCAACGCGGCGGGCAACGACATCAGCGTCGAAGAGTGGTATTACTATGCTGGGCAGGCTTATGAAGGACTGGGCAATCTGGAACGGGCGCGCCTCAATTATGAAGTAGCGATCTTTCGCAATGCCAACTATGACGAAGCGCGCCAACGTCTCGCTGACCTGAACGGTAATTGAGCGGGTGCGGGCGGTAGACCCACCGCCCGCCTCAATCGCGCTTTAAACAGTCATGCGGGCGAGTTTGAGCGCGTCAGTTGGTGGCGTGTAGGTCAGGTCGAAGGCTTCTGCCACGCCGCGATAGGTCAGCTTGCCGGCGTAAGTATTCAAGCCCTTCATGAAGCCGACATCGTCATGGAGCGCGTCGATTCCTTTATCCGCTAGTTTGAGCGCGTAGCGCAAGGTTGCATTAGAGAGCGCGAAACTGCTCGTCCGCGGCACAGCCCCCGGCATATTGGCTACGCCATAGTGCAACACACCATCGACGAAGAATGTCGGGTCGCTGTGGGTGGTGGGGCGCGTCGTCTCGACACAGCCGCCCTGATCGACCGCCACATCAACGATCACACTGCCATCCGGCATCAAGCTCAGCATCTCGCGGGTGATGAGCTTGGGCGCGCGCGCGCCGGTGATCAACACGCCGCCGATCACAGCATCAGCTGTCCGCAGGCAATCTTCGATGTTCAGACGATTGCTATACAGCGTGGTGAAGCGTCCGTGTAGCGTATCATCGAGATAGCGCAGACGCTCAATGTTGATGTCGAGTAGCGTCACGTCCGCGCCCATACCCAGCGCGACTTTCGTCGCATTGGTGCCGACAGTGCCGCCACCTAGCACGACCACGTTCGCCGGACGCACGCCCGGCACGCCGCCCATCAGTACGCCGCGCCCGCCAGCGTGCTTCTCAAGATAGTAGGCGACCTGTTGCGATGCCATGCGCCCCGCGACTTCACTCATCGGCTCAAGCAGGGGCAAGCGTCCCGCCTCATCTTCGACGGTCTCATAGGCGACACCGGTCACCTGACTATCGAGCATGGCGTGGGTCAATGTTTCTTCGGCGGCGAGATGCAAATAGGTGAACAACAGCAAGTCTGATCGCAAATACGCATATTCGGACGTTTGCGGCTCTTTGACTTTAATCACCATGTCGGCGCTCTGCCACGTATCGCCTGCACTCGCTTGAATCTGCGCGCCGACTGCCGTGTAATCGGCATCGCTGAAGCCACTGCCCGCGCCTGCGCCGGTCTCAACGTAGACCGTATGCCCGCGCCGGATAAACTCGCGCACGGCGCTGGGTGCCATCGACACGCGGTGTTCGTCGGTCTTAACTTCTTTCGGAATCCCAATAATCATTGCTTTGCCTCTTTTCGTAAGAATTTCTCGCATTGTACCCTATTTGTGGGAAATGACAAACCATTCCATATATCCATTGTGCGATGTGCATAATCAGAATGGCGTAAAGGATGACAAAACCCGTCGAAAAAGGCAAGAGGCAATTATGCAGGGTTTAGCTCGTCGCTCGTAAGAGTGCTGATAATACCGGTAGTGTGACGTAGGCTTCGATGATTGCCGCCACCAGCAAGCCCGGCAAAATCACGCCCAACCACAGCTTGAGCGTGTCGCCCAGCGTCACCAGCCACGCATGCCCGACCGTCTGCCCCTGCGGCGGTTTGGTGACGACCGCGCCCAAACGAAAGACGACCGCCGTCCCGATCAGCACGATTGGCACTTCAATGATGCCATGCGGCACGATCGCGCCGAAGAACAGGGCACTATAGCCGGCCGGGATCAGCTGACTGGCGAGATAGCCCAGCACGACGAACACCGGCGGCACGAGGATATAAGCCGCTACGCCGAAGCTGATTGCTGATAGCAACATCGCCACCAGCAAGACGCGCGTGTTATTCTGGAAAATCCACCACACGCCCAATCCTTGCTCGCGCAAGCCATCGACTCCACCCGTCGTCAGATAATCGGGATTCAGTGTCTGCTCGGTGAGTGGCAGGCTGAATTGGGGCGATTGCCCGATGGCGATCCCCACCAGCAGATACGCGAGGAACACACCCGCCGTGACCATAATCGTGGTACGTGTTTTGCCTAGCGAATACGGAATCGCCTGACGATACCACATGATCGGGTGATCTGCTGGCGTGCCGTCGTCGTCGATCGCCCACATGTAGCGCCAGATTTTCTTGAACGCGCCGACGATGTTCAGGCTGTCGATAGCACGTCCTAGTAATTCCTCACGGTTGAAGATGCTATTGCCCACGCGCAACAACAAGACCACCGCTACCAACATGCCGACGATGATCGCCCAGAGCGAGAAAATGCCCGTTGGGGACTGGGCATCCGGCGCGAGGAAGATGATGATGCTCTCGGCATTGACGACCAGTGTCATCGGAATGATGATGAAGCTCGCCAGCAGGTTGGCGGCGCGGGTACTCGTCGCCTGGCTGGAGACGACCACCGCCCCCGAGACCATCACCATCGCCTGCACAATCGTCAGCAAGAAAATCTGCACGACCAGCATCGGCGCGGGTTGCCATTCTGCACCGCCGATGTAGAGCGTCAACAGATAGAAGGTCATGCCGCCGAAACTAGCGATCAAGGGCGGCAACATCGACGAGAGCATCTTGCCGATGTATAACTCGGTGTTGGTCAGGGGCGTGCTGAGCAAGGGTTCAAGACTGCGGCGCTCTTTCTCACCGACGAAGGTCTCCAGCGCGATCACCAGTGAAATCGAAATCGGGAAGAAGCCGACCACCATCAATAAGAAGGGGATGAACTGGTTGCCGATGTATTCCGCGCCGAAGCTCGCCAGATAGCGCGAGATCGACCCTGCTGCCCACTGTGCCAGAAACGGAAAGAAAAACGTCAGCAAGACGATCGGCATGATGATGCGCCAATCACGGAAGCTATCGCGGACTTCGCGGCGGGTGATGATCAGCGCATTGCTCAAAGTCGTGCGCCATGTGCGTGGCGCGGTATCGGGCGTGTAGAGGCTTGGTGTGGGTTGTGTCGTCGTCATGGCGGCTCCTGTTTGCCAGTCTTACAAATTGGGTGCTTCAGTCTCTTGCGTGGGCAAGTCGTACATGACCTATTTAGTTTGTGAGGCTATTTCTTGTTACCTTTTTCCAAAAAGGTAACACCAAAAACTTTTATATGGTGAAAAATCTCTGATTTTTCACGCTTAAAATTTTGATCGAACTTTTTTAAAAGTTCGTGGATTTCAGGGCAAAGCCCTGAAGTATTTCTATAAAAAATAAATTGGCTTAGTAGTAGGGACAAGACCTGCGTTATCCGCAAAGTTTGACCCGCTATCATGTACTGATACCCGCGATGGCATCCGCGTCTTTTTCATCTTCTTCGACAACTTGCAGATAAATATCTTCGAGCGTTTTCGTCACTTGCGAGAGCGTGACGACCGCCACGCCTAGCTCATGACACTTGGCGAGTATCTGCGGATTGGTGGTGTGCGGGCTGGCGGTGCGATATTGCACCCAGTCCGGCCCATAATTCTCAACCGTGACCATCGCGCCCAGCGTCGTGTGCAAATCGCTGATCGTATCCCTGACGCGCAATTCCATCACTGGCTCGCCGACAAACTGCTGGGCGAGGTCATCAATTGTGCCGTTGGCGATGATGCGCCCGTGCCGAATGATGACGATGCGATTCGCCAGCAGTTGTGCCTCCGCGAGGTTGTGCGTGGTAATCATGAAGGTACGCTCATCACGCTGTAGCTCAAGGATGGCATCGCGCACTTGCTTGGCACTCTGCGGATCCATCGCCGATGTCGGTTCGTCCAGCAACAGCACCGGCGGATCGTGAAGCATAGCGCGCACCAGTGCCAGCTTTTGCTTCATGCCCTTGCTATACTCACCCAAGCGTTTGTCGAGCGCATCGCCCAAGCCGAAGCGCTCCATCAGTTCGCGCGCGCGTTTCTTGCGGATCGACTTATCCAAGCGGTAAACCTGCCCGAAGAAATCCAGATATTCCAGCCCGCGCATACGCTCATACAAGCCGTGTTGTTCGGTCAACACGCCAACGTGTGCGCGCACCCGTTCCGGATTTTGCGTCACGTCGTAACCGGCGAGCTTGGCATAGCCCCGCGTCGGTGGCAGGATGCTGGTCATCATGCGGACGGTCGTCGTCTTGCCGGCACCGTTGGGGCCCAGCATCGCCAGCACTTCCCCGGGTTCGACGGTCAGCGTCACGCTATCCACCGCGAGGAAATCATCGAAAGTCTTGGTCAGTTGGTAGGTTTCAATCATGAATGTGCTTGTTCGTTTTCGTCTGGGTGCTTGTCGCTCTCATTATGGCATAGCCCATCGTCCCTGCGTATGAACAATCACTAAGTTTTGGTGCCGGTGCGTCTCCACGCGCCCTATCCGCCACCCCATAAGCCGATTACAATATCGTCGTTTGTAACTACTCAGGGGCGTCGCCTCCGAACCCCCACAAAGGACGATCGTCCTTTGAACCTGTACCCGCCGAACGCTTTGCGTTCGGCAAAACTGGGGCGCAGGGGAGACATCCCCTGCTGGGGCGTGGGGTGAAACCCCACAAGAAGACTCTACCTGAGTAGTTACCGTCGTTTTTTGAATAGACGATCATCGGAGTCCTAACATATGGCTACACCGACCCTCATCACTTTGACCGACCCGCGCTCTGCCGCCGCAGAAGCCTACCGTACGTTACGCACGAACCTGATGTTCACCAGCGTCGAAAAACCGATTCACACGCTGGTAGTCTCATCGCCGCAAGCCAACGAAGATAAGAGCATCGCGCTGGCGAATCTGGCGGTGACGCTGGCACAAGCTGGTAACAAGACGATCCTCGTCGATGCTGACCTGCGTTCATCGTCTCAGCACGACATCTGGAGTGTTGAGAATCGCGGTTTAACCACGATGATGATCGACGATGCCGCGCTCTCTAATCCACCACTTGCCGCCACCGAGATTGACCATTTGCAGGTGTTGCCGGCGGGCGAAGACGCGCCCAATCCGGCGGACTTGCTCAGCAGTAAACGCATGAATGAGATCATCGGCGTGTTGAAGGCGCGCGCAACCTATGTGCTGTTCGATGCGCCGCCGATTCTCGCCGCCAGCGATGCCGCCCTACTGGGGGTCAAAGTTGATGGCGTGCTGATAGTCTTGAAATCGGGACAATCGCGCCGCGATGCAACCACCCGCGCCCGCGAGGCGCTCGATCGCGTCCACGCCCGCATTATCGGCTCGGTTCTACTGGATGCGCCCGGCGACGGTCAACTGATTTGAGCGCGAGGACAGATCATTGTGATTGAAGATCAAAATCGTGAACTCAAGCTCGGCGGCATCGCCGTCATTGACTATGGCTCGCAGTATACGCAACTGATCGCCCGTCGTATTCGCGAGTTAGGCGTATATGCCGAAGTCTTCGCCCATGATGCAGATGACAACCACATCAACCAGCATGATCCGATCGCCTATGTGCTATCCGGCGGGCCTAACAGCGTTTATGACGGGCAAGCGCCGCGCCTGCCGTCCTCCCTGCTCGATAATCAGCGCCCGATACTGGGCATCTGCTATGGGATGCAACTGTTGACGCACAGCCTCGGCGGGACAGTCGCGCCCGCGCACAAACGCGAATACGGACGCGCAACTATCACGCATGAGCCGAATAGCCCGCTCTTCGATGGCTTGACCGACGAACTGACGGTATGGATGTCGCACGGCGACCGCATTGAACAACCGCCGCCATCCTTCGCGCCGCTGGCGAGCAGTGATAACTCGCCCTATGCCGCCATGGGCGATGTCGAGCGTGGGTATTACGGCGTGCAATTCCACCCTGAAGTCCAGCATACGCAACAGGGACTCGCCATCCTGCGCAATTTCGTCTTCAACGTGTGCCATGCGACTGCCAAGTGGTCACCGGCGGCGTTTATCGAATCGTCGGTGAACGCGATCCGCGCACAGGTCGGTGACGAGCGCGTCCTGCTAGCCCTGTCGGGCGGGGTCGATAGCGCGGTGACCGGTGCGCTCATCAACCGCGCCATCGGCGAGCAACTGACCAGCATCTTCGTCAATACCGGTATGCTCCGTCAGCAAGAGCCAGAACAGGTCTTGCAGGTGTTCCGCGAGGGACTCGGCATGAATCTACAATATGCCGACGCGACCGAGACCTTCCTCGACGCGCTCCAGGGCGTGCGCGAGCCAGAAGCCAAGCGCAAAGTGATCGGCGGGCTGTTCATCGACGTGTTCAAAACAGAAGCCGACAAGCTACAGGGGATTCAGTATCTGGCGCAGGGCACGATTTACCCGGATGTCATCGAGAGCGCATCCGGCAGTAAATCCGCCAAAGTCATCAAGAGCCATCACAACGTCGGGGGCTTGCCAGAACAACTGGGCTTTGAATTGGTCGAACCCCTGCGCGATCTGTTCAAGGACGAAGTGCGGCGCGTCGGCGAGGCGCTCGGTCTGCCGGAGCATATCGTCTGGCGGCAACCCTTCCCCGGGCCGGGGCTGGCAATTCGCTGTCTGGGGGATTTGACATGGGAACGCTTGGAGAAGTTGCGCGCGGCGGATTTCATCTTCACCGCGGAGCTACGCCGTGCCAACATGCTCCGCGATGACACCGCGCAAGCCTTCGCCGTGCTACTGCCGGTGAAAGCCGTCGGTGTGATGGGCGATAACCGCACCTACGAAGAAGTGATCGCCCTGCGTGCTGTGCAAACTGATGACTTCATGACGGCGGATTGGGCGCGTCTACCCTATGACCTGCTGGCGCGGGTCAGCGCGCGCATCGTCAACGAAGTGGCGGGGGTCAACCGCGTGACCTATGACATCACGAGTAAACCCCCGGGAACGATTGAATGGGAGTGAGACCCCCGCGCCTTACTCGCCGTCAGGCTTGATGTACTGATCGAACCATGCCACCATCTCGCTCAGGCGGCTGATGCGGTGACGCGGTTCGCCCGATCGTGAGAGTTCATGCCCTTCGCGCGGGTAGCGCAACATCTTGACCGGCGTATCGGTCGCCCGTCGAATTGTGGCGAAGAGTTGTTCGGCTTGTTCGATCGGCACGCGGAAATCATTCTCGCTGTGGATGATGAGCGTCGGCGTGGTGATGTGATGCGCGTAAGCTACCGGCGAATGTGTCCACAGCTTTTGATGATCTTCCCATGGCGTGGTCTCGAACTCGCTCTCGATCAAAATCGGTACGTCAGTTGTCCCGACGAAACTCACGAGATTGTACACCCCGCGCTGGGCGACCGCGCTCTTGAATTTGCCGGGGTTCTTGCCGATGATCCACGATGTCATATACCCGCCGTATGACCCGCCAGTGATCGCCATCCGTTCAGGATCAACAAGCCCCTGCTCGATCAACTGATCCACGCCCAGCAGAATATCTTCCATGGCGACATCGCCCCAATTGTTGAGGACAGCGCCCTGAAAATCTGCGCCATAGCCACCACTGCCACGCGGATTGCAGAAGAACACGATGTAACCGGCGGCGGCGTGTGATTGCCACTCATGCCAGATGGCGCGGTTGCTGGGTGTCCACATGACGTGTGGCCCGCCGTGAATGTTCAACGCCAGCGGATACGCCTTGCCGGCTTCGTAATCCGGCGGCAACACGTACCACCCGTCAATCTCGACACCGGCACTATCGGTATAGGTGATGTGATGCGTCTCACCGATCAACACATCCTGAAGGAAGGCTTCGTTGATCTCGGTCAGCTGGTGTGCGTCGTCGCTCCCTGCCACTTGGTAGAACAACTCATCGAGGCGCGTGGGGGTGCGCGAGATATAGACAACACTGCCATCTGTGCCGACGCTCATGCCCCACAAGCTCTGATCGGCGGTGGTGATCGCGTCGAATTGTTGCGTTTGCGGGTCAACGCGGTGGATTTCCATGCGGGCATCACGCGGGATCAGCACCAGCAATTGATTGTCACTCGTCCAGTCATAGCTCGCGATCTCGCGATCCAGCCCGGCGTTGATGTGGAACTCGTCGTCATCGACCAGCGACAGGACGACACACTCGGTCAGCTGATAAGTCTTACCCGGCACACGGCGATTGACTGCCATCCACTTGCCATCCGGCGACACGCGGAAGCCCCAGTAGGTATAGGTCTCATCGACCATGCGCTGTTCAGTGGCGTTCTCAACGTCAATCGCATATAGGTTGAACTTGTAGAAGTAATCATCACTCTCGATGTCATAGGCGCGGATGCTGTAAATCGTCTTGCCATCTGCTGACCATTGTGGTGCGCTGTAATCGGCATCGACATCCGTCAGGCGGCGCGGTTGGCGCTCGGCATGGGGCAGGTCATCGCTGGCGGGGATCACATAAATCTGATGGTAGCGATCATCGCGGTAGCTCGTGCCTTCGCGGTAGGGAATGCGGTGCATTGGGCGCGGGTCGAAGCGTTGCTGTTCGTCCGCTTGCTTGCGCTCTTTGCGATGCTTGCCCGCTAGTTCGTCCGCTGGCGGTGCTGGTGCGTCCTCGTCGCCGTCGTCGCTATCTTCGGCACTGCGCTCTGCCGCACTCATCCGCACTGTGTACGCAATCTGTGTCCCGTCCGGCGACCATGCCGGATTGGTCGCGCCGGTCTCGTGTTTGGTCAACGGGCGCGGTTCGCCGGCGTGCGCCATCGGCATGATGTAAATCTGCGGGCGCTCGTCACGCGCTGAGACAAAGGCGAGATATGCGCCATCCGGTGACCAGCGCGGCGTACTCTCTTTGCCCCCGCGCGTCAGCTGGATTGGCTGACCGCCATCGGTGGCAACCATGTAGAGATGCGTCTCATAGCCGGTGCGTAAGGTATTCGTGTGCTTGACGACGTAGGCAATCCATTTGCCATCCGGGCTGAGTTGTGGGTCGTCGATATTGTGAATACAGGTCAAATCTTCAATTGTAATCTTGCGCTTATTATCGCTCATATTAAGGCTATCCTTGCATGTGAGTTTTTTTATAGGGCTGATTTTAGCGCAAAACGGCAGGATGTGATATGTGGTTTTTGCATGATATTGGGTTATCTGCATAAGTCAAACGCGCTCGCCTGAAACTCGTGCAAAGCAACCCACCGACTTTAGGCAGATTACCACTTGCGTAGAATCGTGCGATTCGCCAGAATTGAAGATACTTGACTCAAATAGTGCGGGATTTGTCTTATGGGTTCTCAACTACCATCGAACGAGGATGTCATCGCGTATGGCAAGGCGATACCATGGCAGGATATAGAGCAACAGAAGCGGCGGTTCATCGATAAACTAAAAGCCTTGATGCAAACAGCAGGCGAAGATGACCTCCTGCTAGAGGATTTAGCCGATGCGACGGGTATCCCCATCACCACCCTCTATCCCGACTCACGCGCGGGCAACGTACTCATCGGTCACGTTGGCGAGACACAGTACGTCCTCGGCAGTTGTGTCAGCAAGCGTTATCGTCACGGCAAAACCGCCTTACAGAGCGTCATCCCCTATAATTTCAATCCCAGCGTCAACCACACCAACTTAAATGAGAGCCACAACCCGACAACCGAACTGCGCGCGCTGGGAGCCGAGCTAGAATTAGGCTTGTATCATCCCGATGGACAATCACCAAGCGAAGCCGAGATGGCACAATTCACGGAGGTGTACAGCGCCAATGCGCGCTCGCTGGGCATCACGCCACAGGTCGATCGCGAAGCCTGCGCCTATCAGGTCGAAGTCCACATCGCGCCCGGTATCGGCTACAACCGCGCGCGTCACTCGCTCGATGGTATCCTGAAATCACTGGTCGAAGCCAGCAAAGCCACCGGCTTATACACGGCAATTCTGGCATCCTATCCCGTCAAGAGCGATTTCGCGCTGACCGATAACCCCAAAGTTCACACAGCCGCTGATGTCATGTTCGAGATTAATGCTCACTTCCCGAAATATAAGCACAACCGAGAAGAAGCGCGTCGTCGCTATCATATGGCAGACGATGCCAATGTCGTGCAAATTTTCCGCTTGCAGGGTTGTCACATTCATCTCGATATTGCCGGACGCAGTGAGGCGTTGGGTCTATTCACGTTCTATACCATGCTCCGCAGTGCAACCGCCATCGTCAACGCCGCCATGCTCAAAGGCAGTCCCTTCGTCAACGGCACCTGCGATCCCGAATTACTGTGTACGCGCGAGTATCTGCGCCGCACGACCGTGACCGGACGCTATCTCGAACTACCGCTAACGCCGCATCTCAACGGGCAGGGGATGGCGCGTTACGGTCATTTGCTCCATAGCGAACGGGCGAACGCGGCGGCACGGGCGCTCCTGTGTGATAACAGCCTCGGCGAAGATATTTCGGTGATGCACAACCCGCTCGGACGTGTGCGCCCCGATCTCGGCATGAGCAAGCGCATCTGCACCATCGAAAGCACCGGGATGCCAGTCAACATCAGCGCATCGCGGCAGGCGGCAGTACTCGCCGATTTCGAGTTCACGCATGTCTTGATCGAGAATTATTATCGTCAGCACGGCACCGATCTTGATCCGATGATGCAGGATGATGTGCTGTGGGCGATTGCCGGCCCGCTGAGCATTACCAAGTATCAAGAGCTACAGGATTGCTCGGATCGTGAAGGCACAGATATGACCCTGCAAACCGCGACGGGTAAGCATATGTCCTTGATCGAATTCTACGAGATGAAGCGGCGTTACATGCACCGCCATCTGATCGACGTGCCGGGCGTGACCCCGCGTGACATCGACGAGGTGTACATGAGTATCGAGCGCATGCTAGAGCCGCCGAGTGGGCGCATTGCCACTACGCCGGAAGAATATATCGCCGACCCAACGCGCCGCAGTACGGGCAACTGGGGTAAAATACTGCGGAATGCCTTCCTCGAAGAAGGCGGTACGCTGGGCGAGCATAACCCCGACGAAGTCCTGCGCGTGACCAATCGCGTCCATGAAGCCTTGCTCAAACGCTATAGTTGATCTACACGTACTGCGCGACAATATCGAGTAACTCGCGGGCGCGATGCTTGAACGTATGCTGGGCAAGCGCGCGCGCGCGGGCGGCGGTGGCTAGTTGCTGGCGCGCCCGATCATTATCCAGCAGATGCCGATAGCGATCAATCGCTTCTTCTGCTGATTCGACGACGATGATCTCCTTCTCTGGCTCGAACCATTCTTCAATACCGTCGTAAGGATTGGCGACCATTGCCGAGCCAATACCGGCAAGTTCAAACGGGCGACTGCTGGACGACGCGTAAACGCTGGCATGTGCGCCGCGTGTGATGACCAGATTGATCTTGCTCCGGCAGATATACTCGCGCAATTTGCTGAAGCTCAAATAGGGGAGCGATTGCACGCGCCCGATATTGCCCAGCTTCGTCCCACGCACCGCGACGCGCGCATCATCCAGCGCCAGCGATGGCGCACGGAGCATCGCATCCACCCACTGCTCGCGATATTCACGCCCATGCCCGAAGAAGAACACGTCAATATCCTGCTGGGGCACGGCAACCGGCGCGTAGACTGTCTCGTCCACGCCGTACCACAGCGTATGCACCTTGGCGGCTCCCATCTCGCGTAACATGGCACTGCCGCCGGTGCTGTTGCTGATGAAAGCGGTGTATTCATCGATGTCTGCGCCCTGATAAATGCGAAAACCGGAATGAAAGCCCTGCATCATCGGCAAGCTGGCGGGGACATCACCATCATAGAACAAGACCGGTACGTTATGGCGTTCGCTGATGGCGCGTGGCACGCCTACTAACTGGTTCAGCGGCACTGTCAGGAAGATGACTGCGTCCGTGTCGGGATTTTCGGTCAGGATACGATCGAGATGGCGATGCCATAGGGGGGCGATCACACGCCGGGCGGTCTGGCGCACGAGGCGATCGCCGACGCTATCGCGTGTGTCAGCGTCGCTGAGATCGGTCTCAGGATCGGGCGGGGGCTTGATGCGTCGCACGACATCGCGCATGGACTTGAAGGTATCGCCCGCTAATTTCGCCGGATTCGGCTCGGCGCGCCACCACAAAGATTCAATCGCCGGCCCCTGATAAGGGGTAGCGATCACTTCCGCGCCAACTTCGTAGAGCGCTTTGAACAATTGCCACCAGGCCGGTGTCGCGCTGAATGGTTGGGTTAAATCCAGAGATGAGACGACGAACAGTAATTTCACGCTGGTTTGATCCTCATGTGGTCTACAAACAAAAAAGCCCTGCAAACTTTGCAGAGCCTTATATCTTGTCGGGGCGGCGGGATTTGAACCCACGACCTCACCGACCCGAACGGTGCGCGCTAGCCGGGCTGCGCCACGCCCCGAACAATATAAGTAATATCGTATCATGGTTCATCGGCTTCGGCAAGGTCGAAAATCGCCCACCATCGCCCCATCGTACAGCCTACGCCTGATCTTTTGCCTAGCAATCTATCATCATTTTGAGACAATATCCAGCGCATCAGACAGCCAAGAACGCGAGTGACTGTATCTTATGGAACAACCTTTATTGTCGGTGGTGATCCCACATTGGAATGCCAAGCACTTCCTGCCGACCTGCCTCACGGCATTAGCCCAGCAGAGCTACGAGCGCGTTGAAGTGATTGTGGTCGATAATCACTCTGAAGATGGCTCGCAAGCCTATGTGCGCGCACATCATCCCGATGTGCGCTTGATCGAACTCTCGGAGAATCGCGGCTTCACGGGGGCGTGTAATATCGGCATGGAAGCGGCACAGGGCGCGATTATCGCCTTGCTCAACAATGATACCGAAGTCGATGTCAACTGGGCGCGGGCAGTGGTCGATGCCTTCGACCGCCACCCGGATGTCGGCATTGTCGCGAGCAAGATGTTGCTCTTCGATCAACGCGATCACATCCACACGACCGGCGACGGCTTCACCACTGATGGGCAAGCCTTCAATCGTGGCGTGTGGGAGCGCGATGCGGGGCAATACGACGACGAAGCGTATGTTTTCAGCGCTTGCGGGGGATCATCCGCCTATCGCCGCACGCTTTTAGATCAGATTGGCTTGCTCGATG
This sequence comes from Anaerolineae bacterium, assembly GCA_034437755.1. Lineage (GTDB taxonomy): Bacteria > Chloroflexota > Anaerolineae > Aggregatilineales > Phototrophicaceae > JAUZRW01. The sequence continues at coordinate 19,977 of DAOTTV010000141.1, forward strand.
ATGACTTCTTCTTTCTGCTAGAAGATATTGATCTCGCATGGCGTGCCCAACTCGCGGGCTGGCGTACACTTTACACCCCCCATGCGATTGTATATCATCATCTGTCGGCTAGTGGCGGGGGTGTCACTGCCAGTTATTATGCCGGACGCAATATCTTGATTTTGCTGGTGAAGGATGTGCCGACTCCTATTTGGCGCAAGTATGGCGGGCAGATTCTACGCCGACAAGCGGGCATCATCTGGCAAGCCTTACGCGCGTGGCGCGGGGCGGCGGCGCGGGCACGTCTGCGTGGCGTGTGGGCGGGCATCGTCGAACTGCCACGAACCTTGCGTAAACGGCGCGTCGTACAAGCCCAGCGCACCGTCTCGATTGATTATCTCGACTCGATGCTCTCGCCCCCACAAGATTAAACACATACCAGATCGGGAGTTTCTCCGTTGAATTCTGACTATCCATATTTATCGATTATCATCCCGGCGTTAAATGAAGAGCGTCGTTTACCGCCTACGTTGACACAAATAGATGTCTTTTTGCAGAGCCAAGCCTATACTGCCGAAGTGATCGTCGTCGATAACGGCAGTACCGATCGCACACGCGACGTAGTACAAGCCTTCATCGACGATCATCCCTACGTGCGCTTGATCGAATTGGCCGAGCGCGGCAAGGGGCGGGCGGTGCGCGCGGGGATGCTCGCCGCGCAGGGCGATTATCGCTTCATCTGCGATGCTGATTTATCGATGCGTATCGACGACCTGACGCTGTTCTTGCCGCCCAATCATCCGGGTGCGGATGTCATCATTGCCTCGCGCGAGGGCGAAGGGGCGCGCCGCGTCGATGAGCCGGAGTATCGCCATATGATGGGGCGCGTCCTCAACTGGATTGTGAAAATGACGGCGGTCAAAGAGTTTGAAGATACGCAATGCGGCTTCAAGATGTTCAAGCGCGAAGCGGCTGAGGACTTGTTCAGCGTGCAACAGATGAACGGTATCGGCTTCGATGTCGAACTGATCTTCGTCGCCTTGCGTCGGGGCTATCATGTGGTCGATCAACCGATCACATGGTACTATGACCCTGACTCACGGATGCGATTGTTGCAAGATTCCTTGCACATCCTCGTAGAAATCTGGGAAATTCGTCAGAATTGGCGCAGGGGGGTCTATGCCAAACGACATACCACGACGCGACAGGACAACGAGCCACATGCTGGATAAACGTCTGTATCAGGCCGGTTATCGCGTCATCATCGGCGTGGATGAAGCCGGACGCGGGCCGTGGGCAGGGCCGCTTGTCGCCGGTGCGGTCGCCTTCGATTGGTCAGCACCGGAATTGATCGCGCTCTTGAAGGGCATCAAAGATAGCAAGCAGATGACGCCCAACCAGCGCACAAAAGCGGTGGCGATCATCCATCAGCAGGCGCTCACCTACGGCGTAGGGATTGTCTCGGCGGCGGAACTCAACGAGATCAACCAGATGACCCGCGCGACGATTATCGCCATGCAACGCGCAGTCGCGGCGACAACCCACGCACCTGATTATCTCCTGCTGGATTACCATAATCTGCCTAATTACTCGCCTGAGATGCAAGAAGCCCACAAAAAAGGCGAGACGGTCTCGCTGAGCATCGCCGCTGCCAGCGTCCTCGCCAAGACGAAACGCGATGCGCTGATGATGCAATACGCGCAACAATACCCGCAATACGGCTTCGACGCGCACAAAGGCTATGGTACGAAACAGCACCGGCAGGCACTCATCGATCACGGCGTGACTCCCATTCATCGCTGCAATTACGCACCCGTCGCGCAGGCGATCGCCGGCACGCTGGTCTAATTCGGCATCACCAGCTCATCGACGATCGCGCCATCGTCTAATGTCAGCACACGGTCAGCGCGGCGGGCTAGCTCGCGGTCATGCGTCACGATGACGACCGTCGTGCCTGTCATCTGGCGAATATCTTCCAGTGCGTTTAAGACAGTCTCGCTCGAATCCGAGTCGAGATTGCCGGTCGGTTCGTCAGCGAGCAATAGCGGCGGGTCGTTGGCGAGGGCGCGGGCGATCGCCACCCGTTGCTGTTGCCCGCCGGATAATTGCGTCGGGCGGTGATGCGTGCGATCTGCCAACCCTAAGCGCTTGAGCAAGTCCTTCGCGCGGGCTGTCGGGTGGTGATTGGTATGATTGGCAAATTCGATCGGCAGGGCGACGTTCTCGGCGGCGGTCAAAGTCGGGATTAAGTTGAAAAACTGGAAGATGAAGCCGATCTTCTCGTTGCGGATTTCCGTCAGTTGATCCTCGCCCATCTGCGTGATGTTCACGCCATCAATATAAACCTCGCCCGTCGTCGGGTGATCTAAACCGCCGATGATGCCCAGTAAGGTGCTTTTGCCACTGCCAGAGGGCCCGACGATGCTCACCATCTCGCCCCGTTGAATCTGCATCGTCACGTCCTGTAAGGCATGTACAGTATGCTGACCGAGTTTGAGGTCTTTCGTCACGTTTTGTACGTCGATCACTGTTTTGCTCATCTACGTTTGTCCTCATAGGTTTAGGTGGTCGTTCAGCTATCGAGCAAGTACGCACAAACACGCCCGCAGGTTGTACCCTACGCACGTTAGCCTTGCCATTAAGCGCGAAGACACAGTCGCGATGCTGTGTCTATATCAGCGAAAAAATTTTGAGAAAAATAGTATTGAAGCAACTATACTTGGACGACTATCGAACGGTATCACCTTGTCACTTCGTCATTTCGCCGTGTAGCAAGCGTTCGTAATGCTCGTGTACGGTCATGAAAGCGACCAGCAAATCTGAGCGTGTGACGATGCCGATCAATGTTTCGACGCGCATCACCGGCAGGCAACCGATGCGATGCTTCAACATCAGGCGTGCCGCTTCTGACGCGGGGGCGTGCGGTTCGACGATGATTGGCGCGGGTGACATCACCGAGCGAAGTTGTACTCTGCGGACGAGGTCTTCGTCCTGCCAGCGCTCGCGCATCACGTAAGGGGAGTTCAGCGCGTGGCGACAATCACGGTCGCTCAAAATACCGATCAGGTGATTTTGGGCGCTGACGACGGGCAAATGCTTGACCTGATTCTCGTCCATGACTTCTAGAGCGGCACGGAGCGATTTATCAGAGCGAATGGTAATAGGGTTAGCTGTCATGACATTGAGTACATTCATGCAATCATGTAGCGACTTTTTAATCCCAAGTCGCGTCTCCTTTCAGAATTGTCTTCGTTGTGTACTGCATATACTGCCCACACAGCCAGACAGCACCCCTGCAAAAATCACTATCGAAGCGGCTAGAGCGCGGTTGTCTCGCTACGCGAGCGGACTAACATCCGGAAGATGTCGCTCTCGGTAATCACGCCGATCAACTGGTTCTTATCATTGACAACGGGTAAACCGCTGACCTTGTGATCGAGCATTTTCTCGGCGGCATCCAAGATGGGCGTTGTCGGGTTCACCGTCAGGGTGTTGCGCGTCATCACTTTCTGGACAGTTAATTGTGACCACAGGTAATTTAATTCCCAGATGCTAAGTGTGGTCGCGTCTGATGGGCTTGCTTCGCGCACGTCACCGATGGTGATGATCCCGACGAGTTTGCCGTTATCGACAACCGGTAAGCGGCGGATTTGCTTCTCTTGCATGAGTTGATGGGCGGCACTGATCGCGGTCATCGGATTGGTAGTGATTACATTCGTGGTCATCCAATCCGCTACTGTAATATCGTTAAACATAAACTTCCTCCAAAAAAGTCTTAATTATGGTTATGATAGCAGTAAACGCGCCGACGATGGTCACGCAGTTGCCGTGATTGTTGTCATGCAGATTAGCTTACCATTCACCATTAGGCGATTATCTGAATATTAAGTTAGTAGACAGTGAAAAAAATACTTACACACGAAAGGATGTACCGATGGGACTGCGCTGGTTGATGCTGAGCCTCTTGTTCGTCATGACGGGATGCGATGCGTTTATGACCTATCAACGTGATTATATACAGGAGCAGAGCCAAATGGCAAATACCGCCGATGCCGATGTTGAATTTGTGCGGGTCGTGCAACGCGGCGATACGTGGACATTCCATGTGACCGTGCGCCATCCCGATACGGGGTGGGACGATTACGCTGATGGGTGGGATGTGGTCTTGCCGGATGGAACGGTCGTCAAGCCCACCGCAGATGCGCCCTTCACCCGCTTGCTCTTACACCCGCATGAGAATGAACAACCCTTCACCCGCAGTCAATCCGGCATTGTGCTTCCTGCGGGTGTGATGCAGGTCACTGTGCGCGCCCATGATCGGGTCGATGGCTTCGGCGGCGCAGAAGTCGTGGTCGATTTCACACAGGCCCGCGGCGATCATTACACTATCGTGCGCGCATCCGATTGACGATCGGGCAAGCATCCCTACACCTGTGTCCCGTTCCCCGCTATAGTAGACTCATAGCAAATTCGCGCAAGCGTGAGGACAGATGATGCTAGGACATGGTATGCGCTATCTGATGCTGGTATGCAGCTGGTTATTCGCAGTCGGCACCGTTGTCGCGCAGGATACAGCGCCCCCGCTACAAGTACGCTGGGAACATCCCGTCTATTATGCACAGGCGGGCGATGCCCTGACTATTGTCACCCGTGTGAGCAATGTCAGTTCAGCCCCGATTACGAATATCGTGCTGACGCTCAACCTGCCGGCGAGCATCAACCTGCAATTCGAGACGCTCTTTAGCGAGGTGGGGACGATCGAACAATTGAACCCCGGCGAGACTTTTAACTTGCGCTGGAACATCGTCACCAGCACAGACGGGCGCTATACCGTACAAGCCGATGTCGAGGCGGCGGATTTATTTTACGTCAGCCTCACGGATGTCGTCGTCGCGCAACGCTCGCCCGCCCTGGGCTATTACGACGCGGGGCAATTCCTGCTGATTGACGGACTCGGGCAAGGGGCGGTACTGGCAGAGTTGCCCTTCGGCACGGCGACGGCACGTCCGCTGGTGGGCGATTGGAATGGCGATGGCTATAGCGGTATCGGTACCTATGCTAACAATCGCTTTCGCCTGCGCGAGAATACAAGGATGGACTCTAATGCCGATCAACCCCTAGCGCCGGATGTGGTGGTCAACTCCACCGAACTAGAGAATCCGACTCCGCTGGTCGGTGATTGGAACGGCAACGGGTCGGACTCGATCATGCTCTATCAAGATGGGTTCTTCTACTTGCGCTATTTCCTCTCGTCGGGCATCCCCGATGCAGTGATCGAGTTCGGCCCGCGCGATGATCCCGATGTCTTGCCGCTGGTAGGCGATTGGGACGGTGACGGTATCGACACCATCGGCTTCTACGTCGATGGCACATTCTTCTTACGCAATGAAAATAGCGATGGCTTCGCGGATGTGGTCTTCGATTATGGCCCGCTGACGGGCGCACGCCCGCTAGTGGGCGATTGGAACGGCGATGGCATCGACACCATCGGCTTGATCATCGGGCGCGAGCTACACATCAATGATCAACTGGATGGCAGTGCGGCAGAAGCCATCATCCCGCTGGACGAGTCCTATCTCGCGCCGGCGGTGTTCGTTGGATATTGGTTAGGAGCAGATGATGAGTGATGTTTTGGGCAGATTACGTCGCAATCTTATGATCTTGATCTTATGCCTGAGCGTTTCGCAGGTCGTGGGCGCACAGGATGTCGGCGCTGAGCGCGATGAATTGAAAGCGATTGAACAGATAGCCGATCAGCTCAATCAGTGGCGCATTGACGCAGGTTTATATCCACTGGTCTATAACCCGACGCTGGAAGCGATGGCAGTCGATCAAGCGACGTATTTGCTCTCGTTACCGCGTATTCCCTACGATAATATCCACGCCGGACGCGACGGCGAGATCCCGCGTGAACGCTCGCAATATGCGGCCTATCAATGGGATTACTACGGCTTTCCGGCAAATGTCGCTGTGACCGAAATCGCGGCGGTGGGCAGTGTGCGCTCGGCATTGGCGTTCTGGAAAGGGTCAGATTTGCACACGCGCAGTGTGACCAACCCCGTCTATCGCGAAGTGGGCATCGCCGTCGAGACGCTCGGCAGTGATTTGCTGATGATCGTCGTGCTGGGGGCGCGTCCTAACGTACTCACAGCCTATGCGGATGTCCAGCAAGGGTCGTTGTATCTCACATCCGACCTGACGACGCGCACCGGCGATTGGATTGGCGCGGTCGAACGCTATCGCCTCTTCGATGCGACCGGACGCGCCCTCACACCGTGGCAGGCATGGCAGGCAGTTGTACCCCTGCCGCCGGATGTCAGCGGTGATTTGACCGTCCTCTACGAAGATGCCAGCGGACGACAGGCACTTGCTCATGCTCGCCTACGACCAATCTGGACGAGTCGCGTCTTGCCAGAGACAATTGAATTAGTAGTCGATGATGCACAGGGCGCGACGGTCGATGTGGTGGTGAGTAGCACCAATGGCGATAGTACAAGCGCGCCGCAGACCAGCGTTGATCTCGTCGTTGAGCCGACGCCCACGCCCACGCCGACCGCCAGCGATCGTTCGGTGACGCTGTATTATGACGAACAATCGCTATCCTTGATCCAGACGAGCGCAACGACGCTTGATCTCAGCGAGATGCGCTTCGTCAACGGCGATATATCTTTGCGCGCGACAGCATGGGAGAATCAGTTCTCGCCGGTGCAGGTGCAATCGGTGCCAGCGTCGGCTTGCCTGCGCTTGTATTCATGGGAACTAGGAGGCACACCACCACCACCTGCTGATTGTAAGATTGCGACATCGATCACGACGATTTCACCGACGCGCTTGTTCTGGCTATCGGGCGAGTTCGAGGTTCTGCTGGGCGATACCCTGCTAGCGACCTGCGCGGCATCGGCAGGGCGTTGTGACGTGATCTTACCGTGATTGGTGGCACGATCATTCGTCAACCTGCCGTACAGCAAGCCCGCCAAACCCGTAAGGACGACCGCTCATGGTAACGCGCCCGCTTCATCCGTCCCCGCCCCTTGTGCCGGTGGATGTCATCATCTGTCATCATCACGGGCGCGATCGTCTGGCGGCATGTCTGGCGGCGCTCTATGGAGGCACGCACGTCCCGCAACGAGTCGTCGTCGTCGATAATGCGTCGCGGGATGGCAGTGCAGAACTCCTGCACGAGCAATATCCGCAGGTGCAGGTTTTACAGAGCGCGGTCAATCTGGGCTTCGTACGCGGGAATATGCTGGCGTATCGCACGCTACAGGATGCGCCTAATCCGTATCTGTGGTTGCTGAACAACGATACAGTCGTCAGCGCCGATTGCTTGCACGCGCTCTACCAGACGCTAGAACATGCGCCGTCGATTGCGGCGGTGCAACCGAAGATGATCTCGATTCCGTATGCAGGACGCTTCGACTATGCGGGGGGGGCGGGCGGCTATCTCGATCGCTATGGCTTCCCATTCGCCCGTGGACGCTTGCTGACGACGCTCGAAGCCGATGAGGGGCAATATGACACACCTGCGTATATCCTGTGGGCGAGTGGCGCGTCCTTTTTCGTGCGCCACGCCGTGACACAAGAAGTCGATTTGTTCGACGAGTCGTATTACGCCGTCAGCGAGGAGATTGATCTCAGTTGGCGGATTTGGTTGCGCGGGTATCATGTGGTAGCTCAGCCACGCGCGGTGGTCTGGCATCATGGCGGCTTCACGCCGGATTCGATGCACGCGCAGGGCATGTATTATCGCCATCGCAATAGCATCATGACTCTGCTCAAGAACGCATCACGTCGGCAGTTACGGCGCGTCTTGCCCATGCGTATCCTGCTAGAACTGCTGGCGATTCTCTACGCGCTCAGCCAAGGCGATGCGCGCTATGCCTACGCGGTCATGCGCTCGGCGGCGTGGCTCGTGCGCCATATGCGGATGATTATGCGTCAGCGGCACTATGTCCAGACCACACTTCGCACAGTCAGCGATGAGGCTTTACAGCATCTCTTCTACCCACGCTCGATCGCCCTGACGTATTATCTAGGGCGCGTGCGGCACTTCAGCGCTTTAGACTGGCGGGGCGCACATGCCCGTCAGGTGGCAATCAACGCGATAGACACCGCGCAAACCCTGCCTGATCGCTAAGATCGCCCCTGATCTGTCCTTGCCGATCGCGCACTTGTGGGTACAATCAGCGCCGACAATGAGCGAGATGTGCCATGAAGGATTATCCTGTGCCGACAAACGAGGACTCCATGATTCCTATCACCCCCGACGACCGCTTCGCCCGTATGCGACCGTGGCTGTGGCTCATACCTGCGTTGCTCTTCATGCTGTGGAGCGGGACGTATTGGCTCAACCGTGATGCTATCTGGTGGGATGAACTGTGGACGCTACGCATCGCTGGCGCCTTGCCCGATCAACCGGCGGCGACTCTGGGCGATGTGCTGGCGGCACAACTGAGCGTCGATCCCTATCACCCGCCGTTGTATTACGTGCTGGTCAACCTGTGGGGGCGCGTTGTTGGCTGGTCGCCCTTTGCCCTGCGGACACTATCGCTGTTATTGGGCATGGTGACGGTCGCCGTGATGTATCGTGCGGGGGCGGTGTTGTATGGTCACCGGACGGCGCGCTATGCCGCGCTCTTGCTGGCAGGGTCGGCCTTGTTTGGCATTTATACGCATGAACTCCGACAATACATGCTCTACCTGTTGTTTGCGGTGTTAGTCGTGTGGGCGTATCAAGCCGCGTTACGGGCGGTCACGCTCCGGCGCTGGCATGTCGCCTGCTTGATGCTGAGCGTCGTCGGCTTCATTTACGCGCATTACTTCGCCATCTTCTTGTTGATCGCGCTCGGTGTCTATCATCTGTTATTCGTCCCTAAGCATCGGCGCTGGTGGCAGGTTGCGGGCATCGTCAGCGTGAGTGGTGTCTTTTTCTTGCCGTGGTTGGCGGTCGCGCTGGCGGGTTTCAGCACTTTGCCGGATGCCGGTCGTCTGGGGGTGATGAACACGTCGGAGCTTCTGGTAAATGGCGTTTACGCGCTGGGGAACGGCATCCTCGCGCCGCTATTCCTGTGCTTGCTCGTGCTGGGAGCTTCACAGCGTCGCCGCGCCTACGCGCTCACTCTGCTAGGGGGGACGCTAGGAATCGCGTTGGTGGTCAACGTGATACAGCCTGTCATCACCCACATTCGCTATATCATCATTGTGCTACCGCTAGCACTCCTGCTGGTTGCGCGTGGCATCACAGTTCTAACGCACGTCCGGCGTGGGCTGGCATGGGGTGTGCTGGTGCTGTGGTTCGTGGTCGCGGGGGTCTATACTGTCGATACACGCTATGCGGATACCGTGCATCGGCGCGTGCATACGCTGATCTTCAAGTATAATTTGCCCGTCGATGATCTAGCACAACGGATGCAGACGACTGCCTTCGCTGACGATGCCGTGATCTTCTATGTGCCAGAGCATCACTGGGCGGTGATTGGCGCGTACAACTATTACATGCACGGTCTGCCGGCGCGTTATACGATGCTCACGCCTTTGACCCAGCAATCGGGTGTGCTAGCCGACCACCTGCGCGATTTCGTGCGTGGGACGGGGCGCGTGTGGTTTGCTGTCGAGCAATCGCCCCTGCCTGACCCGCTGACAGCGCCGACGCAAGCCACGCTAGCGGCACAATATCATCTCTGTGGGCGCGAGACTGTCAGCGCGGCGATTACGCTGTACGAATACGCCAGCGTGCCGATTTTCTGCACAATTGATGACAACGCGCAAATTACCTACAACAATGGTGCGGATTTGCTGGCAGTTGATGCCACCCGCGATGCAGAACAGGTGACGATTTATACCCAATGGGATACCGCCACCCTGCCAACGGATGTTTATTCAGTGGGATATTACGTGCTGGACGATGCCAATCAGGTCGTCGCGCAGAGCGATCAGGCCTTGGCGCTGGGGGCGCGGGCTTACGCACAGGTACCCGTCTCACTGGCAGATTTAACAGCAGGCACGTATCGCCTCGCGCTGAAGGTCTACGAGTGGCAGACACTCGCCGGTGTGACCGGTCAGGATGCGCGTAGCGGCACAACTAGCGATTTGCACGTCGTCGAGACGATCACAATCGAGTGATCGGATGCACAATCGGGCGAGTATACGTTATACTAAAAGCACTTTACTCATGAGATACAGGAAGATGTATGCCTGTTACCTATGTATCCGGTGATCCCCTGCTGACCACCTGTGATATGCTGGCAATCGGTCATAATGCGAAGGGGCGCACCGAACTGGATAAACTGGCAACGCGGGTGCGCGATCAATACCCGACAGCGATGTCGGCATATACGCGCAAAGCCCGCCGCGGACGCATCGACCCCGGTGAGTTTTTCATCTGGCGGCAGGCGCGACCGCCGCTGATGTTCCTGTGTGTGCGGAAGTCGGCAGTGGGTGCGACGCGCCTGCGCTACGTGCAATCCATCCTCGTGACGCTCGCGCGCGATTATCGCCTCTATCAACTGCGATCACTGGCGATCGCCCCCTTTGCCAATCCCTATGAGTACGATGAAATCAAGAAATTATTCGATATGTGGCTTCGTCGCATTGCCTTGCAGGTCGTTGTCTACGAGACATATCATGCCGGCGTGCAGGCGGACGAGCCATCCAACTGATGACCCACGATGTGAGAGTAAGTCTACATGACCCAAACATCCCCGCATATCTAGCTCGCACAGCGCGGCTACGGTGTCTGCGAGACACCACAGAGTACACTCTTTCGGCGCTTACACCTCGTCCATCATCTGCGCGTCGATGGCACGCTGAAACTGATCGAATGTAAGGACAATTTCCAGACGGACGCGAACAGCCTTGACCAGCTCGAAGCGCAATTGCGACAGGGCAAACAGATTGCTGATGACATCGGGGCAACCTTCGTCTTTGCGACGCTCTCTGCCGATAAGTTGCCAGAGCGCTTAACTCGCTTTTTAAACGCCCATAACATCCACACCTTGCGACGGGCGGATCTCTTAAAGTGAGTTAAAATATATGACGAATGTCATGTTCTGGGGGCAGACATGAGCGATACTCAAGTTCTACGTTAGCTGTTCTTACTTTCTTCTCATGCAGAGGATATAATATACAACGAATAACATACAATCAAGTGAGGGGGACTCATGGCTGGTGAACGTATTCTCATCATAGAAGATGAGGCTCGAATCGCACAATTTGTAGAACGCGGACTCATTTACGAAGGCTACCGTGTCAATGTTGCGCGTGACGGGCAGAGCGGGCTACAAATTGCCCGCGATAATCCGCCGGATTTAGTGATTTTAGACTGGATGCTCCCCGGTCTCGATGGTCTTGAAGTTTGTAAACGTCTGCGTGCGGCGAGTAACGTACCGATTGTGATGCTGACGGCTAAAGACGATGTGAAAGATCGCGTAGTCGGGCTGGATGCGGGCGCGGATGATTATCTGGTCAAACCCTTTTCGATCGACGAATTGATGGCACGGGTACGCGCCCAATTTCGTCGGGTGCGCCCTAAATCGCAACCAGAAGTCTTACGCTTTAGCGATTTAGCACTGGATACGGGCACGCATCGGGCACATCGGGGCGAGCGCGCGATTGATCTGACCGCCAAAGAATATGAATTGCTAGAACTGTTCATGCGTAACCCGCGTCAAGTGTTGACGCGCGACGTGATCTTCGATCGCGTGTGGGGTTACGACTTTGGCGGTGAGAGCAACATCATTGAAGTGTACGTGCGCTACCTGCGCCAGAAAACCGAAGAGGAAGACGAACCGCGTCTCATTCATACGGTGCGTGGTGTGGGGTACGTCCTGCGCGAGGAATAAGAGGTCTCTTTCTTTATGACAATGCGGAAACGTCTGGCTTACTGGTATAGCGGCTTGCTGACAGTGATTATTATTATTTTCGGTGTCGCTGTGATCACAGTTAGCCGCCTGACCTTGCTCGGCACGATCGATCAAGTGATTAGCGGTGCCGCCGATGAGATCGCGACGAATATCAACTTGCTCCCTGTGGGCGAGTTCGGGACGACAGAATACACGCAAATCTTCTTCGCCACTGACGATATGTTCAGCGCGCCGGGCATTTCAGTACAAATCTGGCGCACACATGATACCGCCGGACATACAATCGAACCGGAGTTGATCCGCGCCTCGGATGATATTGCCACGGCTAACGTCCCGCTTGATGCTGATTTCGTCCGCACGGATGAGATTGTCTACAACTCGACAACCACCCAAAATCAATCGGCGGTGCGCGTCATCAGCTATCCGGTGACCATCGGCGATGAAGCCGTGGCAACGGTACAGGTCGCTACTCCCCTGAGCGCAGTACAGAATAGCAACGATCAACTGCTGGTGATTACGATTATCTCAGCGTTGATCTGTATTGGCGTCTCGCTTTTTATCGGGCGCTGGTTGTCTGATCGCCTGCTAGAGCCGATCAATATCATTCGGCGCGCCGCCGAGAGCATCGCTAACGCCGACGATCTATCGACCCGCATCGAGTGGCAGGGCGAGATGGATGAACTGGGCGAACTGACTGAAGTCTTCAACAAGATGATGGTGCGCCTTGAGCATCTGTTCAGCGTGCAACAACGCTTCATCGGCGATGTCTCGCATGAGCTACGCACACCCTTGACATCGATTCTCGGTCATCTGGAGTTGATGGAACGCTATGGCGTGGACGAAGACTCGATCAGCGCGATCAACCGCGAAGCCAATCGCATGTCGCGCATGGTCAACGATTTGCTCTTGCTGACACGCGCCGACTTCGGCGAGCTAGAAGTCGATATGTATCCGCTGGATTTGGATGCGATCGTGATGGAAGTCTTCGAACAGGCGGAGATGCTCAAACAAAATCGCGATCTGAACATCATCCCTTACCGCATCGAAGCCGTCCATATCAACGGCAATGCTGATCGCCTGCGCCAACTGCTGACGAATCTGCTGAGCAACGCGATCAAATTCACGTCTGATGGCGGCACGATCACGCTTGGCGTGTACACCGATGGTGACTATGGCATATTAGAAATATCGGATACAGGCATCGGCATCGCTGAGGACGATCTCCAGCGCATTTTCGATCGCTTTTTCCAAGCCGATACATCGCGGGTGCGCCATGAAGAGAACGATGGCGCGGGCTTGGGCTTGTCAATTGCGCGGTGGATTGTCGATATTCACGGTGGCATGATCGACGTGCACAGCACGATCGGCGAAGGGACACAATTCATCATTCGTCTGCCGCTGGAAGGTAAGAAACTGAACGATACCAAGCATGAGCAGAGCCAATCGGTGACGGATAGCGGCATCCTACGCATCAAGACGCGCTCGCTCCAATGAGATTACAACGAGTTGTCGGGGTGGAGACCCATCTGCTCGATGACAGTGTGCAGGGTCTCGTGTAGGAGCGCGTTGTTCAGCGTGTAATACACATGGCGACCGTCCTTATGCCAATCGACCAGACCGAGCTTGCGTAAGTACTTCAACTGATGCGAGATCGCTGGTTGATCCATCTCCAGCGCTTGCACCAGATCGCTCACACACCAGCGCCCTTCGGCAAGGGCTTTGACGAGACGAACGCGGGTCGGATCGGCAAGGACTTGGAAGAAGCGTGCAACAAGTTGAGCATCCTCTAGCGGGAAGCCCTCAAGTTCAGGAATTGTAATATTGGTTTGTTGCATCGTATCTATCCTATCTGTGTCGATTGCTTACACGGTATCAAAATATGTGTAATGGTGTCAAGCAAGGCGCGATATAGAGTCTACGAGAGACTCGTCAGGGTCATACGTACAGCAATATGTAAGGGCGAACTACAGTGCGCCCGTTGTGCTACGGGTTCGCTGTAGCAAACCCTTACGGCAAAGCCTGTATGTCAACAAGAGTGGCTAGCATAAACAAGACAGTCCTGCGCCAACACAGCCTACGCTTATGCGTTAATCTGATCTATAATGTACCGTTGCCGGGTTAATGAGGATGTCGCGGCTTGCCAGCGTGCAAGCTGAGGAAAGTCCGTACTCCACAGGGCAGGGTGCTAGATAACGTCTAGGCAGGGCAACCTGACGGCACGTGCAACAGAGATGAGATTGCAATCGGGCGAGCGATTGTGAGGGTGCAACGGTGCGGTAAGAGCGCACCAGCGCATCTGGTGACAGGTGCGGCTAGGCAAACCCCATTCGGAGCAAGGTCAAGCAGGTGCGAGGAACGGCCCGTTCCGCCTGAGCATCGGGTAGACCGCGCGAGGTGTCTGGTGACAGGCATCCCAGATAGATGACATCCCACGACAGAATACGGCTTATACGTTGACCCGGCAACTGTCTTTTTACAAACGGTGTGTGCAGATGCACGCACCGTTTCTTATGGCGCATTTGCACCTGCGTGATGATAGACCTTCCCTTGCTTTGTCTGTGAACTGCAATCATAATGCCCCGCATGACATCGGTCGCCAGCAATCAAGCAAGGAATACAAGTGCTATGGTTTCTCTTTCTATTGTTATTCCGGTATATCACGGTGCCGCGACAATCCCCGATTTAGCCGCGACGCTCGATACCTACCTGCCCACTCTCACCGATACCTACGAAGTTATCATGGTCGAGGACGATGGCGGCGATCACAGCTGGGATGTGATCCAAACGCTTGTGGCACGTTACGAGTGGTTGCGCGGGTATAAGCTCTTGCGTAATTATGGTCAGCACAATGCGCTCTTGTGCGGGATTCGTGCCGCACGCTATGACGTGATCGTCACGATGGACGATGATCTCCAGCATCCCCCGCATGAGATTCCTAAGTTGCTGGCGAAGCTCGATGAAGGCTACGACGTGGTCTATGGCACGCCTGAGCAGAGACAACACGCGCAAGGGCGCAAACTGGGATCGAGCATCATACGCTTGACCCTCAGCGCCATCATGGGCGCGGATACTGCCCGCCACGCGAGTGCCTTTCGCGCGTTTCGTACGTATCTGCGCGATGCCTTCGCGAATTATCACAGCCCATCGGTGACGATTGATGTCTTGTTGGCGTGGGGGACAAACCGCTTCACACATACGCCGGTCGTTCATCAGGAACGGCAGGCGGGCGCTTCGGGCTATAATTTTGCACGTTTGGTCAGCACCGCCATCACCATGTTGACGGGCTTCAGCGTGTTGCCCCTGCGCCTTGCGAGTGTGCTGGGCTTCGTGATGACGGCTTTTGGCTTCGCGCTCTTGCTGTGGATTATCCCGGTACGCTACCTGCTCTACGGGCAATTTGCCGTTCCCGGCTTCACCATGACGGCATCGATGATCGCTATTTTCTCCGGCGTGCAGATGTTCACGATTGGGATCATCGGCGAGTACATCGCGCGGATGCACTTTCGCTTGATGGACAAACCGCCGTATGTCGTGCGCGAGAGCATCAGTGCAGAGGACGCAACCGAACGCGCGCGCGTGTCGTCGTCGGGCTAGATGGCGATGCCGAACTTGGCGAGGAGGGGCGGCACGAAGATCAAAATGCCGATAATCACCGAAGCGATGACCCCCAGCAAGACCGCCGCGCTCGCCACATCTTTGCCGACCTGCGCCATCGGGTGAAGCTCAGGCGAGGCAAGATCGACTGCCGCTTCGATACCGGCATTCAAGAATTCTGCCAGCCACACCATCGTGATCGTCAGAATGATGATCGCCCATTCAACCCGTGTAATTTGTAGCCACAGCGCGACCGCAAAAATGATGATCGACGCGACCGACATAATGCGCGTGTTCTTCTGGCGACGGAGCATGTATAACCAGCCTGCTAGAGCATATCCCAGACTGTTGAAGCGGTTTGTGCTGGTTTTCGCCGCGTAATCAGCGGGGTCGATGCGTGCTGTACTGCTGATTTGTTCCCACCACCGCTTAAGCATGACCGTCACCTTCGAGCGTTGGCACAATCGTGGTGTCGATGCCCAGTCGCGTCAGGATTTGCGCCTGTGCTGTCCACATCGCGGCTTTGCGCTCGGCTGTATCATGATCGTAGCCCAGCAGGTGCAAGGTTCCATGCACGACCAGCAAGGCGAGGCTAGCGTCCAGCGGGTGTTGATGACGTGTGGCTTGTGCGCTGGCATAGGGATAAGCGATGATTAGATCGCCCAGATGCGGGGCTTCGAGCGCCGCAATCGGCGGCGGCAGGGGATCGGCAGGGAAGGATAGCACGTCGGTCGGCGCGTCCACATCGCGATGCGCCCGATTGAGCGCGTGTACGGCGGCGTTCGTCTCGATGACAATGCTCAGCGTACTCGTATCATCGACGTGGTGCGCCTGCATGACGGCGCGTGCCGCACGACGCAGATGGGGGCGATCAATGGCGTAATCGTGGTCGTTCTGGATGTCAATCGTCACGGCTTATCGACCTCTTCACTTGCTCGCATGTCCTGGGTTCCGTTCGCTTGATTCGGGGATGGGGCATCGGTCGTCGTTTCATCGGGGACGGCGCGGTGGGTGTCGGTTGTGCGGCGCTTATCTAAATCTGGCAGGCGCGGCACTTCGCTCAAGGGTTCTTCATCGGCGATTTCCTCATCATCGAGGATCGCGGTCGTGGTCGTCGTGCGCGTCTCTTGCGAGAGCGTGACCGGCGACGGCGCGGTCGGGCTTGGCAGGTTGTCCGCGTCAGGGACGGCGGGCGGTTTGGTCTTGGGCTTAGGATCGCTCGTCGTGGCGGTTGCTGGCGCGGCGGGTTTCTTTTTCTCTGGCGTTTGTCCCATCGCCTCTTTGTAGTTGATGCGCGGATGGAACATGCTCTGCAAAATATCGACGAAAATCTCGCGGATGTCGTGCAGGTCGTTCAGCGTCAAGCCGGATTCGTCCAGTTGTGCCGCGTCGCGCTTGCTGTTGATGATGTTGGTCACGATCTCGCGGATTTCGGCTTTGCTCTCCGGTTTGATCGAGCGCACCGCCGCTTCACAACTATCCGCCATCATCAAAATCGCCGTCTCCTTACTGCGTGGGCGCGGTCCTGGATAGCGAAAATCGCTAGCATCGACGGCTTCGGCGTTGCCATCCGCCTGCTTGATCGCCCGTTGATAGAAGAAATATACCTCAGTCGTGCCGTGATGCTCGCGGATGAAATCGCGGATGCGACTCGGCAAGCCGTGCTGCCGAGCGAGTGCGTCGCCTTCTGTCACATGCCCGATAATCATGCTAGCACTGCGATAGGGATCGTTGATCGCGTCGTGCGGGTTGCTGATGTCCTGCTGATTCTCGGTGAAGAACAGCGGGTTGAGCATCTTCCCAATATCGTGATAGAGCGCGGCGACGTGCGTCAGCTCAGCATCAGCACCGATCGCGCTGGCGGCTTGTTCGGCTAAGTTGGCGACCTGTAATGAGTGCTGATAACTGCCCGGCGCTTCGCGCAGGAGGCGTTGCAACAGCGGCTTATTGGGTTGGCTGAGATCAATCAGCTTGAGCGTGGTGGGCAGGTTAAACATGAGCGTCACCAGATACATGATGGCGATCGCTGTCGCCGGTACGAGAATCACACCGCTGAGGATCGCTTGCCCGATCTGCGATGTAATCGCGGTATCTGTCACGGTGACGCTCGTGTTGGTGATGTTGAAGATCAAAACGATGGTGACGTTGATGCCCGCGATGAACAAACCCGCGCCGAAGAACTGGTTCAGCCGTTCTGCCCGCCCCAGCATCATAATACCCATCAAACTACCGGCGCACATCAGCACCGCGATTTCAAGCGAGTTGTTATTCATGATGGCGGCTAAGAATGCCAATGCCAGCGTGCAAGCGACGGCGATATTGCGCCCAGAGATCGCGACCAGCAAGAGCGAGATCGCCGCGTAGGGATATAGATAGATGTCGCCTGCCAAGCCAAAGAGCCGCATACTCATCAGTGTCAGCAGGAATAAAATCATGATGAGCGTCATCTCGACCGGTTGATGCGCGGACAGGTGCGGTTCAATCCGTGCGAGGAACATGCCCAGCAATACTAACGTGAGTATGCTGGCGACCGATGCGCGCACGAGTTCTTCAAAACGGGCGGAATCCGGGCGCAGGAGATTGAGCGCGACGAGGGCTTCATAGGCTTCCGCGTCGATCTCATCGCCTTCGCGCACGATAATCTGCCCGCCGATGAAGCGGCGCGTGCGCTCTTCGACCGCGGCGACGGCGGCTTCGCGCTCGGCTTCGGTTGCGGCGACATCCGGAAAGCGGTTCGCCACCACCAGATCATCGACAATATCGACCATCATCTCGCGCTCGCGATTGTTAAAGCGCTCCACGTTGAACTGATTGCTGAGCCGCAGACGCGCACTCTCGACCTGTCCTGCGAAAATGTCGAGGCGCATCGTGCGCGCCAACACTGCTGATAACTCGTCTTCGATCGCGTTCCACGTCTCATCGTTCAGTTGCAGGATGGTCTCGGCGGTGCTTTCGCCCAGCGAATAGTTCGAGATGGCGTTCAAATCTGCAATGCGTTGTTCGCGACTGCCGTAGACATCGGCGCGCACGTCGTTCATGTATTCCAGTATTTCGCGCAGTTGTTCGATTTGTTGTTGGGCGACAACCGGATCCGGTCGCGTGAAGATCGTCGGCACTTCGGCACGGGCTTCGGCTCGTGCTTGCTCGGTCAATATCTCGCTGACGAAAATCGTCTCGCCGGGGGGGGCGACAATATCACGCGGGGCGAGTTCCCCTTCTTCCAGCGTGGCGATGTTATTCACCCCGAGGAAGATACTATCGAAAGTGATGATGATCGTCGTCAACACGACGAAGCCGATCGCCGCCGCCCCGATTACCAGATAGCGCAGGTAATTCTGCACCATATCATCCGGAACACGGATATTTTCTTGGAACCACTGCGTTAATTGCGCCCACATGAGATTGTCGGGGTTAGCTCGTCAACAGATTGCGGACAATTTGGCTCACGAGTTTACCATCTGCGCGCCCTTTTGTCTGCGGGACGAGTTTGCCCATCACTTTCCCCATATCTTTCGGCTCGCTCGCGCCTGTCTCGTCGATGGCGCTCTGGGCCAGATCGCGGATTTCGTCTTCGCTCAGTTGCTCCGGCATGAAGCTCACAATCAGATCGAGTTCGTATTGTTCGTCCTTGATATCACGATCGGCTTCTTCTAGCTCGGCGATGGTCTCGCGCCGCTTCTTCGCTTCTTTCTCAAGGATGCTCAGCTCGTCCTCGGTCGTCAGGTCTTTTTGCTCATCAATGGCGACCTGTTTGAATGCGGCTTGCAACTGCCGGATCACGTCGCGGCGCTTGCTATCTTTGGCTTTCATCGCGGTTTTGAGTTCCGTCATCAACTGATCTGCATATTCTGCCATGATCTCTCCTTATGTGTTTGCTCTGCGTATGAGATATATCGAACGTTCTGTGTGAAGTGAGAAGCAGTTGCTGTCATTAGTTCTGAGTGCTGTGTGCTGAGTTTTCCTCGCGGATAGCTTGCGACATTTAAGCACAAGATACCCTCAG
>DAOTTV010000142.1:0-8991 GCA_034437755.1 Anaerolineae bacterium
AGCCCACAAGCGCTGATGGTACTGCGTTGGAGACGACGTGGGAGAGTAAGCCGTTGCCAACCTAATGAAAACGCTTTTGATCTTGCTCAGCACACCCGACACATGCCCACACCGCATGCTTTTTTTGATTCTAGGGGGCTAGTTATCGAATATTTGTTTATATGATAAAAGCGTGTCTGGTTTTGTCTGCCGAGCTATTGCACAATTGAGCAAACCCACACAACAATCACTATTGTTTGAACAGGTAAATTATTATGCCATCGGCTTTAGAGACACTAGCGAAAATACTCAAACTCGAACGCGAGCAAGGATGCCAGAACCGCGCTGTAATCGGCGGCTTAGCGGCATTTGCAGTCAACTGGAAACGGCAAGCGATCGCACAGGCACGCCGCGATGCTCATTATATTCTCGCGGAAGAGATTCATGATCTGTTGCTGGATTATGAACACATTGATAGTCAGGTCGAACGAATGCGACAGATTGACTACATGCTTGATCGTCTCGTCGGGCGTGAGAAAGCGCCTGAAAAATATATCGATCGTTTTCAGGCGAAGTTGAAGCGTGCGGATGTCAAGCAGGTGAACCAGCGCGTGATCGAAGACCCCACGCAGGATAAATTGAAGAAAGCGCCAAAAGCCCTAGAAACCTACGGCTACGATAATTATCAACCGGCTGAGAGCAAACAACTGGATTTACCCGAACGACCGCGGCTTGCCCGCCCACCACGCAAACCGCGCCCCAGTATCCCGCTTGATGAAGCGCAGGAACGCCAGCGCGCCTTACAACGCTCGATCACCAGCGTGAAGGGGATCGGCAATAGCAAAGCTGATGAACTGAGCAAGCTCAACATTCGCACGGTCGAGGATATGTTGCGCTATTTGCCGCGCCGCTACGACGATTACACGCAATTGCGTTACATCAGCCAACTACAACCGGATGAAACGGTGACGGTGATTGGCACGGTCGATCATACAGAAGTGCGTGCTGGGCGTAACGGGCGCAAAGATTTTTTCATGGTGCTCAGCGATGGAAGCGGTAAGCTGAACGTGACCTTCTTCGGGCAACACTTCTTGATTCGCTCGATGCGTATTGGACAGCAGATCGTCCTCAGTGGTAAAACGAGTATCTGGCGTGATCGCCTACAGATGACCAACCCCCAATGGGAAAAACTCGACTCTGAGAACTTGCACACCGCGAGCATTGTCCCTGTCTATCCGCTGACAGAAGGCCTAAAAGCGCGTGCATTCCGGCGATTGATGAAGAAGGCGATCGACCAATTTGCCGAGCAAGTGCCTGATCCTTTGCCCGTGACCGTGCTTGATCGTGCCGAACTCGCGGATTTGAACTGGACAATTCGTCATCTGCACTTCCCTGAAAGCCCCGATCATCTGGAACATGCCCAGCGCCGTTGGATGTTCGACGAACTGATCACGCTTCAGTTAGGGATTTTGCGTAATCGTCGCGACTGGCAAGCCGTCACAGCGACACCTTTAGCGGTCGATGATGGCTGGTTAGATCACTTTATTGATGCGGTCTTCCCATACGAACTCACCGGCGCACAACAACGGGCTGTCGCTGATATTCGACGTGATGTCGCGCAGGACAAGCCCATGAATCGACTGTTGCAGGGCGATGTCGGCGCGGGTAAAACGGCTGTTGCCGTCACCGCGCTGGCGATGGCGGTTCATAATGGCACGCAGGCGGCTTTGATGGCACCGACCAGCATCCTCGCTGAACAGCACTATCGCGGGATTAGCGAGACACTGGCCGAGATGCCCCATGAGTACCGTCCGGTGGTGGCGTTGCTGACGAGCGCGCTCAACACGAGCGAGCGCCAGGCCGTCTATCGCGGGATCAATGACGGGTCGATTGATGTGGTGATCGGCACGCACGCCTTGATTCAAGCGGGCGTTGATTTCAACAATCTCGGCGTGGCGATTGTCGATGAACAGCACCGCTTCGGCGTGGAGCAACGGGCGGCTCTGCGTGGCAAAGGTACCAACCCGCATTTGCTGGTGATGACCGCGACCCCGATCCCGCGCACGCTCGCCTTGACGATGTACGCCGATCTTGACTTGAGCATCATCGACGAGAAACCGCCGGGACGACATCCGGTACAGACGCGCATGTTAAGCCCTGCCGAGCGCGAACGCGCGGTCAGCTTCATCGAGAAGCAACTGGCAGAAGGGCGGCAGGCGTTCATCATTCACCCGTTGGTCGAAGCCTCGGATAAGATCGAAGCGCGCTCAGCCACAGAAGCCTACGAAGAACTGAGCCAGATTTTCTATGATTATCGCGTTTGCTTGCTCCATGGACGCATGAGCCCGACCGCGAAGGACGAGATCATGGCGGCTTTTGCGCGGCATGACTACGACGTGATGGTGACGACCAGCGTCGCCGAAGTCGGGGTCGATGTGCCGAATGCCTCGGTCATCATGATCGAAGGGGCGAACCGTTTTGGTCTGGCGCAATTGCACCAGTTCCGCGGGCGCGTCGGGCGTGGACAGCACGAATCTTACTGCCTGCTGATCCCCGATAAGCTGATGGAAGAAGCGGAAGATCGCCTACGCGCGATGGAGAAGACCGACGACGGCTTTAAGCTGGCAGAGATGGATTGGGAACTGCGCGGGGCGGGTGATTTGCTCGGCACGCGGCAGAGTGGTGGGCATATCCTGCAACTGGCGGAGCAGATGACACCGGAACTAGTCAAGCTTGCCCAGCAAGAAGCCCGCACGCTATACGAAGAAGACCCCTATCTCGATCAGGACGACCACGCGCTCCTGCGTGAAAAGGTCGATCTGGTGATGGAACGCGATGGCGGCGATGTGAGCTAACGCGATGCCTGAGCCGATGTACCACATAAGCGCGAAGAACCAAAGTTGATTAGTTCTGGGCAGGGCGACACTGCACAGGCTCGCCTTGATGTTCGACCTAAATTAGTGGGTGAATAGGTTTCGGTTTGTGTTATAGTCAAAGGGTTTGCAAGAGTGGCAGGATTCTTTACCCTGCATTACACTATTCATATCAACTGGAGTTAATTATATGGCACGGAAAGCTGTTTATCCGGCATCGCTTGACCCGGTTCACTTCGGGCATATTGATGTGGCGCGACGGGCAACGGCGATTTTCGATGAGATTGTCGTTGCTGTGTACGCGCATCCGAAGAAAAATATTCTATTCGATGTCGATGAGCGCGTGGTACTGGCACGCGAGGCGTTTAAAGATGACCCGAATATCCAAGTTGCGAAATTTTCGGGTTTAGTAGTAAACTATGCACAGTCTATCGGGGCAATTGCGCTCATCCGCGGCTTGCGCGTATTCGGCGATTTTGAATACGAGTTCCGCATGGGCATCGCCAATAAAACACTCGCCCCAGAGATTGAAACGGTCGCGATTCTGGCGGATGTGAAGTTCATCCATATCAGCAGTAGCACCGTGCGCGAAATTGCAGAACTCGGGGGACAGGTGTCGCACCTTGTGCCGCCTCATGTGGATGAGGCTCTCAAAGCCCGTTTTGGTTATTCATAACGCCAACGAAGGGAAGCATGTAGTGGATATTCAACATTTAGTAGACCGCCTGGAAGATTTGATCGACGAAGGTCGTCATCTGTTTGGCACGAAATACACGATGATTGATGAAGAACGCGCTTTAGAAATCATCGACCAGATGCGTATTTCGATCCCGGAAGAGATCGAAAAAGCGGCGCGGGTCATCGCCCAGCGCGACCGTATCCTTGCCGAAGCGCACGAAGAAGCCGCACGTATTGTGCAGGAGAATCGGCACAAGGCAGAGGGGATGCTCGATGACGATCAAATTGTGCAAGCGGCGACTGCGCGGGCTGAGAGCATCAAAGAGCAAGCACGACAAGAAGCGGCGCGTATCACATCCGAAGCCGATACTTACGTGCTGCAATTGCTGGGCAAGCTCGAGCAACAGCTCGTGCAGGACTTGAGTCAGGTACGCAACGGTATCAGCGCCCTGCAAGAGATGCCCGCGATTTCCTCGCCACAAGTGCCGGAAGATGCCCAACCGGTGCATGTGCCCCAGCCCGTCGATGACCAGCCAGCGGAACAAGAACAGCCGGAATACGTCAATGCGGAAACGGGCGACGACACGCGCTATGCACCTTAAGCCGGCACACAATCACCGGCTGCACAAGGGCCTATCACGCCTGTGTTGCCTCCTTCTGGCGTGATGCTCAACGATGCCCCATGATGGGCTTTGGTTGATAGGGGTCTTCTAAATATGCCATCTCGTCTGCACTGAGCGTGATATCGACTGCGTCGATTGCCTCTTGCATGTGGGTTAGCTTGGTCGCGCCGATGATCGGTGCGGTGACATTCGGCTTGTGGAGCAACCACGCGAGCGCAATCTGTGCCGATGATTTGCCGTGTTTCGCGCCGATTTCCTTCGCACGATCGACAATCTCAAAGTCGGACTCGCCATAGTAATAATCAGCCGCCATACCATCGCTCTTTGAGCGTTTGGTATCGCCACCACCGCCCGGCGTGCGATTGCCCGCCATGAAACCGCGGGCTAACGGTGACCACGGAATCAGCCCGACACCGGTTGCCTCGCAGAACGGATTGACTTCGCGCTCTTCTTCACGGTAGATCAGATTATAGTGATTCTGCATCGAGACAAAGCGCGTCCATCCCTTGCGCTCTGCCAGATATTGCGCCTGTGCCAATTGCCACGCGAACATGCTACTCGCGCCGATATAGCGCACTTTGCCCGCTTTGACGACATCGTGCAGGGCTTCCATCGTCTCCTCAATTGGCGTGTTATAATCCCAGCGATGAATCTGATAAAGGTCGATATACTCCATATCCAGACGACGCAGGGACGCATCGACGCTATCCATGATGTGCTTGCGCGATAAACCGCCGTGATTGGGTGTATCTTGCATGCGGAAGTAGACTTTGGTCGCGACGACGTATTCGCTCCGATTGGTGAAGAACTCGCGCATGTAGCGTCCGGTCACTTCTTCGCTCACGCCTAGCGAGTACATATTCGCCGTATCGAAGAAGTTGATACCGGCGTCGACCGCGCATTGAATCATCGGCTTCCCCTGATCGTAATCGAGAATCCAATCACGCCAGTTGGAGTCGCCATAGCTCATCATCCCCAGACAAATCCGCGAGACTTCTAAACCTGTATTCCCCAGTTGCATATAATCCATGCGTGTATCTCTCCTTTACATCTGTATCATCATGCAAGTGTGACACAAAGCCCACGACCGTGCCAATCATTGGTTCGTACCTTTGTTATGCCATCACATCCCATACCAGTAAAATCACGCTGATGAAGAGCAGGGCAAGCATGATACGCTCGAAGGTTTGCGCGTCGATGTAATCCAGCGACCGGCGCCCGATCCACACGCCCAGCGGAATCAGGGGGAATGCCCACCACACGCTGAGGATCGCCCGTAGATCAAGCAAGCCCTGTTGCCAGAAGATCGGCACTTTCAGCAGGTTGACAGCGGCGAAGAACAGCGTCGCGGTGCCGATGAAGGCCACCGGCTTGAGCTTTTGTAACAAGAGATAAATGGTAAACGTCGGTGCGCCGGTATTCGCTAGTGTTGACCCGACCGCTGTTGACCAACCAGCGAGATAACCATGCCAGTTGCGCGCATCATAATCCAGCGATGCCAGTCGATCGACTGTCAGCTTGTAGATGATGACGACCACCGTCAGCACCGCAATCGTGATCTTGAGTGCGGTCGGTGGAATGCTCGATAGCAGGAGACCGCCCATCAGCACGCCGACGACCGCCGCCGGAAGCAAAAGCTTGATATAGCTCATGTCCCACTTGCGCCAATACAGGCGCAGGGCGAACCAATCTGCGAAGATCAAGAAGGGCGTGGTCAACGGTACAGCGTCGTGGGGATCCATCACGAGCGATAACAACGGGATAATCAGGGCGACCGGCAAAGGCCCCCCTAGACCACCTTTCGATAAGCCCGCCAGTAAGCTCGCAATGGCGAAAAACAGCATTTGCACAGGAGTCATGAGAAAGGAGTACCCACCTTTTATCCGATCTCATTCGGGCTGATGACTTTCGATTTCAGTTGTCCACAACCTGCGTCGATGTCGATCCCGCGCCGCACGCGCACCGTCGCGCTGATGCCATAATTATCGAGAATATCAATGAAAGCCTGGATGGCGCTGGTATCTGCCGGAACACCTGCATAGCCGCCGGTCGGATTTAGCGGGATGATGTTCACATGGCAATGCAAATCTGCCAGCAAGCGACCGAGGGCGTGGGCTTCTTCGGGCGTGTCGTTTTCGCCGGCGATCGCCGCCCACTCGAATGTGATGCGTCGCCTGGTTTGCTCGACGTAATAATGGCACGCGCTCAATAGCTCTTGCAAGTTCCAGCGTTTGTTGACGGGCATCAGCGCGCTTCGTTCGTCATCGGTGGCTTTGTGCAGGCTGACGGCCAGCGTCACCTGCAAGCCCTCATCGGCAAAGCGCCGAATCTGTGGCACAAGCCCGACGGTACTCACGGTGATGTGGCGTTGTCCGATGCCGAGATCGTTCATCAGGCGGTGGATTGCTTCGAGAACGGCATCATAATTATGGAACGGCTCGCCCATGCCCATTAGCACGACGTTGCTCAGGCGTTGTCCCTCCTGCTCTAATTCCTGTGCGAAGCGCATCGCCTGTTCAAAAATCTCAGTTGCCGATAAATTGCGCGCGAAGCCCATTTGCCCTGTCGCGCAGAAGACACAGCCCATCGCGCATCCGGCTTGTGACGAAATGCAGGCTGTGCGTCGATAATCGTTATAGGGCATCAGCACTGACTCGATCAGTTGACCATCTGGCAGGCGATAGAGACGCTTGTGTGTGCCATCACGGCTCGATTGTGCGACGACCGGCTCTAACGCACCGAGTGTTGTCTCGGCTTTGAGGCGTTGCCGCAGGGATTTAGGCAGGTTGCTCATTGCGTCGATGTTGTCTACGCGATGGTCGTATAGCCATTTATATAATTGATCCGCGCGAAATGTTGGCTCGCCCCAATCGCTCAATAATTGGGTGAGGTCATGGTGTGTCAACGCATACAAATTAATCAAGCCGGTACCTCCGCGAGGGCATATAGGACAAATGGAACAGCATTGTATATCATGTGCGCCATCATTGCCGCCCCTGTGTTGTAACGCGCACGTACCCAACCGAAGCCTAGCGAGACGAGGAAGATAATCAGCGTTGCTGGTGTCAGCCCGTATTGGGTGTGCAAGAGCGCGAATAAGATACTTGTCAGCAAATTGCCGAAGATCGGTTGTAACGCGCCACGGAAGAGCAATTCTTCGCCGATGCCGGTGGTAACGATCAGGAGCAATGCCGCCCAGATTGACCCGCTGAAGATGGCGAAGATCGTCTCTGAAGCGGCGCTCTGCAATTCTAAGACCTCGGGGTCTGTGACGAGTGCCCACACCATGCTCATCCCTAGTTGTAGCCAGAAGATGAAGAAGCCGACACCCGCGCCAATCAACAGACTGCGCCACGAAATATCGCGCAAGCCTAGCCGGTCGATTACCTGTGAGATGTCGCGCCGGATGAACAAGCCCACGCCTAGCAGGGCGATCAGCACGTAGATGAAGAACGATAGCGTTTGGAAGCGCAGCTGCTCGCCCGCGCTTGTCGATTGCAGGGAGTCGCTTAAGCCGGCGATGCCGCCCGATAAGATGAAACCGCCGAAGCTATAATTGACATAGACCAGCGCAATCACGATCGCGGTGGTGTGTACCAGTGACTTAGGATTGTAGCCGGGAAATTGTGGCGCGTGGCGCACGATATGTGCCTTGATGAAGTCGCGCACATCATGCCGATAGATGATGGCGAAACTGACGATGCCACATGCGAGCGCGAATAAGCTATACGACAAGCCGACTGCCAGCGCGATGTCCGTCGCAAAATCGGACGACTCATCGGGCGGGGTGATTGTCGCTAGCAGCACCAGAAGCGCCAGCAACACATTGACACTGGCGAGCGTGCCGAGCGATGCCTGTACTGGATTGCGCGTTTCGCGCTTAGGTGCGGGGTTCAAGTTCGCCAAGTAGGTGACGATGCCGACCAGCGCCACCCCCAGAAATAGTTCAACCATAGGGTTTATCTCGATTATTTAACCAACGGACTCCTATGTAGTATAAATGGCGTTGTGCGGGGACTCAATAGAACGGTCGTGGCGGTTGTCACCCGACAATTGAAGCAATATCATCGAGAAGTGTTTTAACCTGATTCTACTTTTCTGGCAACAATCGGTAACGGATAAACGTTTGTTTCGGTTGCGGAATCGTTTGTTGAACGGCATAATAAAATTATTTCATTGCTATCAATTATGATTCCAGAGGTGTGATGTCCGACGCATTCATTTCATATCGGCGTAAACCGAGCGCAGCACTCGCCCATTTATTACAAGAGAAGCTCAAGAATCGCCATAATATTGATGCGTATGTCGATACGACGCGCACTGATAGCACTCGCGTGCAATTTCCAGACCGCTTGATGCAGGCGATTGACGATGCCCCTGTTTTTGTGTGTTTGTTGGGGGATAGTACCCTCGATAGTGTATGGGTGCTGAAAGAAATCGAAGAAGCGCACCGTCTCGGTAAACGCTGTATTCCTGTCTTTCAAGAATCCTACCGCCCACTCGCAGACGTACCCGCTGCCGTCGATTATCTGTTGAGCTTCGATGGTGTGCATATTCTTGATGAAAAGAGCATCTTCATTGATGAGTCCGTTAAGAAGATTGCCTCACTTATCAAGCAACCGCGCCCTGCACCCCTGATACCGATTATAGTGGGTGTGACAGTTATGATTGTGTTAGTTGCGCTAATAGGTATTGCTTTACAAAATGAATTTTTCGGCTTGGGCGGCGATGACGCAACCCAAGTGGCACAAGCCGCCAGCAACACCCAACCAACTGTAGGGACGATGCCTGCATCGTCCACCACAACGGATACATCCACGCCAACAGATGAGCCTACG
>DAOTTV010000143.1:0-17275 GCA_034437755.1 Anaerolineae bacterium
AGCCCACAAGCGCTGATGGTACTGCGTTGGAGACGACGTGGGAGAGTAAGCCGTTGCCAACCTAATGAAAACGCTTTTGATCTTGCTCAGCACACCCGACACATGCCCACATCGCATGCTTTTTTTGATTCTAGGGGGCTAGTTATTCGTCATGAAGTCATGAATCGGCGGTACGAGTGCCGTCGTTTGTTCTTCTTGTACGAAGTGACCCGTATCTGGGTACTGCACGACCTGCGCCTGCTGGAATAGCGCCCGCCAGCGATCGAGATAGGCTTGATCGAATAGTGGGTCTTTCATTCCCCATAGTAAGAGCGCGGGTATATCTTGCAAGGCCTCACGCCGTGACCATAAATCATCATACCAATCTTTTGCCTGCAATAACTCGCGGGCATAAATCCAGATCGCATGACGGGTGAGCGTATCACGCGCAGGCTGGCGATAGTGATCGCGGATGGCTGGTGTATACTTGGCGCGATCAGCGTAAGCGTAGGGCACGATCACATTCACTTCAAAGTTGAAGCGCATACACAGCAGACGACCGAGCGGACTCCCCAAGAAGCGGCTAGCAAGCACCTTCCTGATGTCATTTTCAAGCGACCACAACCAAGTATTGAACAGAATGAGACGCTGAACCCGATCGGGATGATCGAGCGCGTAGGATAAGCCGACAGGCCCGCCGAAGTCATGAACGACGAGCGTCATGGCGGGGATGTCGAGTGTATCGAGGAAGGCGGCGATGTTGCGCGCCTGCGCCTGTGGTTGATAGCTATAATCAGCGGGGCGGTCGGACAAGCCGAAACCGAGTTGGTCGGGTGCAATCACGCGATAGCGATCGCTCAGCCCGCGGATGAGATGCCGATATAAGAACGACCACGTTGGCGTGCCGTGTATCATCACAATCGGGTCGCCTGTCCCTTCATCAACGTAGTGCATACGCCCATCCGGCACATCAACATAGCGCGATGCGAAAGGATAGGCTTGCGTGTCTAACCAACTCGGTGTCTCCATGGATAGTCCCTTAATCCCAGCTTCGGTTATCAACGATTGTGCGTCCGCTTTTATCAACAGCGGTGAATTGCACATCGTCGATCCGTAAGCGTACCGCCTGTTGAGCCAGTTGCTTCAGCTTATCCGCAATGCCGTCGCTCGCTTGTCCCTCTTTCAGCTGGACTTTGAGCGTCACCACGTCCTTATTTTGCGGGCGTGTGATGATCGCCTGCAAGCGCTCGATCTGTGGGAATTGCGCGACTGCGGCTTTGAGTTGGTTGGGATGCAGAAACATCCCGCGAACTTTGATGGCATCGCCACTGCGACCATACAAGCCGAGCAAGTGTTGATACGCACCATCAACCAGTTCCGGCGCGACGGCACCCAGATCACCCGTCCCAAAACGCACGAGTGGATAACTCTTGCTGAAGGTCGTGACGACGACTTCGCCAATTTCACCAGCAGGCACGTCCTCGCCCGTCTCAGGATCGACAATTTGCATGAAGATGTTGTTGGTAATCACGAAGCCATCGAGACCGGCGCGTGTGTAGCCGACCAAACCGAGATCAGCCGTGCCATATGCCGATGTCGTGGTCATGCCCCAGTCGCCTTCAAAGCGTTTGCGCTGGGATGGCGTGTACGGCTCTGCTGAGAAGAGCGCCTTCTTGATCGGGAATTGATCGGGGCCCATGCCCTGTCCTTCGACTTTGTCGAGGATTGTCATCAGGTAGCTGGGTTGCCCGACGAAACCGCTTACGCCGAGTGCTACCGCTAGTTGAATCTGTAGATCGGTGTTGCCGGGGCCGGTCGGCAGTACCGTCGCGCCGCAGGCTTGGAGCGCATCGTCGAGCAACATGCCTGCCGGAGTCAGATGATATGTAAAGGTATTCAACACGCGGTCGCCGCGCTGGAAGCCGACATATCTAAAGGGTGCAAGTGCCGATTCGGGGTCATCTGCTGGTGGTTGTGGGTCGAAGATCGGCCCCGGCGAGACATAAATACGCGGCAAGTCGGCAGGGTCAATCGTCAGAAATCCACCGAAGGGCGGGTTCTCCTGATGGATCTGTACCAGTTGATCTTTGCTCAAGACGGGGATTTTTCGCAAGTCGGCTGTTGACTGAATATCACTCGCGCTGACACCGGCATCGTCCAGCCATTGCTTGATGGCGGGCGCATGGGCATAAGCGTGAGCAACGAGGTCGCGCACGCGCTCATCGAAGTTTGTCACAGGTGTGTCTCTCCTTACCTAAGGTCATTCGTATTAGCTCGTAAAACATACAGAGGCTTCAAGCGTTAGCTATTCCTGACGCATCTAGCCATGATTGTAGCGCAGGCACAGGATTTAGCCCAACCAGCGTTTACGTCGCTTATAATGCTTCACTTCACGGTAGCTCTTGCGCTCGCCCATCTGGTTAAGCCCCAAATAAAATTCCTTAATATCTTCGTTCTCGCGCAGTTGCGCCGCGCGGCCATCCAGCACGATGCGCCCGTTTTCCATCACGTAGCCATAATCAGCGATCCCCAGCGCCACCAGCGCATTTTGCTCGACCACCAGTAGCGACATGCCCTCGCGCTTGTTGATCTCGCGCACGTTTTCGAAAATCTCCTGCACGAGCATCGGCGCGAGACCGAGTGAGGGTTCGTCCAGCATCAAGAGTTTGGGATGCCCCATCAGGGCGCGCCCGATGACGAGCATCTGTGCCTCGCCGCCGGAGAGATAGCCGCTGATGCGCCGTCGCATATCGCGCAGACGCGGGAAATAATGATAGACGCGCTCGACATCATCTTTGAACTCTGCACCGCCGCGATAGGTCATCGAGCCGATGCGTAGGTTCTCTTCGACGGTCAAATGCCGGAATAGCGGACGACCTTCGATCACCTGAATCACCTGATGGCGCACGATGTCTTCGGCGGTCATCGTGTCGAGGCGCATATCGCCCCATTGGATATTACCACGTGTGACTTCGCCCGTCTCGCTCTTGAGCAAGCCGCTGATCGCCTTCAAGGTGGTCGATTTACCCGCGCCATTCGGCCCGAGGAGCGAGACAACCTGCCCCGGCTCAACTTTCAGCGTCACCCCGCGCAAGACGAGGATCACATTGCTATACGTGACTTCGATATTGTTCACGCTCAGCGTGTTGTTGACCGTCACGAACTGATCTGGTGTTTGAGCTTGGTCTTGTATAGCCATTGAAACATCGTTCCTTTATGGTGCTTTATGTTGCTCATGTGCTTGTATGTGCGGCTTGTGATTACGGGCCATTGTCCCGCACGGACAAGCCAAGCCTTGCTGTTCGATTGAAAGAGGGGATAGCTTGAGCGCCATCCCCTCCGGTGCAGGTTGCTTATCCCTCGCCGTCCATGTCCTCCATGCTCAGCGGATCATCCGCGCCACCCGGACGTAAATCCGGCGTACTGCGGAAGTCTTCCAGCGGCACGACGATCGGGATCGGGATCGGGCCGTCGGGGGTATCAGCCACCATCGGCGGGTTATCCGGCAAGGAGACTGCTGTGCCATCTTGCCCCATGTAAGTCAGGAATGCCATGCGATTGCTTTCAAGATCGCGGATTGCGCCGTCTTCAAAGTCAATCTGGATGATGTTGAGGATGTTGTAATCCATCATCTCCAGCGTCTCATACACGTCCGCGCCTGTGATGTCGCCACTGCCGACGCGATTGGCGGTTTGTACCATCGTCTCGATGTACATATCAATCGTGATCACGCCCAGAATGTAAGCGATGTTCCGGCTCTGTGCGCCGCGATCGTTGGCATCTGCCATCTCGGTCACCAGTTGGATGCCGGGATTGTCGGTTTCTGTCCACCAGGCGAAGGGCATCGACCCGATCAAGCCGTTCACCGCGGGCAGGTTATCTGCGCCGATGGATTGTGCCCCGAGCAGACCCACCGAGGTATCCAGCGCCCAGTTAACGCCGGCAACCTGTATTTGTTCGCCCAAGCCGAGGTTGGTCACCGTCGCCGCGACATTTGCCGGCCCGCTTGCCAGCGTGTTGGTGTAGAGGATGTTCGCGCCGGCATCCACCAGATTTTGCACGTTACCGCTGATGTCATCGCCAGGGGCGAAGAGTTCCGGTTCTTCGAGGACTTCCACGCCCTGTTCCGCACAGTAGGCGATTGCTTCCGGCGTGAAGGCGGCAGTACCGAAGGCGGTCGGCCAGCTGATGTAACCGATCACGGGGTCTTCAAAGTTCTCTGCCGCATACTGGCAGAATTGCCCGAACTGATCGACATACAGCGGATTGGTGGCGAAAATCCAGCCCGGTTCGTCGCCTGTTTCACCGTATAAGCCCGGCACAGACCCCGCCGAGATCACGACCGGAATTTCGTCTTCTGCCAGTTGCTCGCGCAGGAGTTCGCTATCGACTGACGAGTACAACACGAGGAAGTTGGGCGAGTTCGCCGAGACGCGATCGTAGATAATCTGCGTTTGCTCGGTATCGCCGCCAGTGTCGATTGTCGTCGGGTCGGGCAGGGTGATGGTTGCGCCGCAGATACCGCCACGCTCGTTGAAGTACGCCGCCGCATCGCTGAAGCCCGCGACCACCGGTTGCGTGATGAAGCCGTAAGGCCCGCTTAGATCGCCGAGGTGCGATAGCTGGAACTCTTGCCCGCTCAGATCAACTTCGCAGGGGGTGCGCCGTTCTGCGATGAATTCTGGCAGTTCTTCTTGTGCCATCGGTTGCGCGACTACCAGCGATAGCAGTAACGCACAGATTGCAAATAAACCTATTTTACGCATTGATTCCGTACCTTTCGTCATAAACAATAAGTTGTTAATTTTGGTTAAACGGGCAGATACCCGCTGAGCCACAAAGTTGAGTATAGCGTATCATCGTAGTTTGCACGATTTTGCTAATAAGAGTAGGGGCGTATCTTCCACGCAATGCGTAGAATCTCCCAGCGATAGGCGAGTCCGCGCGGTTCAAAAATCAGGAAAAGCACGAGGATCAAGCCGAGAATGATCGGGCGTAGGGAGGTGCCGATATTCACCGAGTCGATGAAGGGCAATAGCGTCGGCAAGAACCCGTTGAGGATCGGCCCCAGCGCCGGTATCAAGATCGATTCGATGAGCTTGAAGAAGGCCACGCCGAAGGGTGCCGCCAGCGGGAAGCCCGCGCCACCAATCACCAGCATTGCCAGCAGGATAATCGACTGATCGAGGCTGAAGAAATCCGGCGTGAGCGTGTTACGCTCGTATGCCAGCAGACAACCCGCGATACCCGCGTAGAGCGAGCTTAGGAAGAAGGCTTGTAATTTATAAGTGAAGATATTGATCCCTAGCAATTCTGCCGCGAGATCGTTATCGCGCACTGAGATGAACGCGCGTCCGGTGCGGGTGCGGATGACATTGCGCGCGGCGAGCATCAGCAAGATTGAGATCGGCACGATGATGTAATACATCGCATCGCCCGCGAACTGAAAGCCGAACAAGCTCGGGTTCGGGATGCCTTGCAGGGCATCGGGCGAGTTGGTCAGATCGCCAAAGGGATTCTTGATGAGCCACGGGATGATGAACTGCGCGGCGAGCGTCGCCATTGCTAGATAGAAGCCTTTGACGCGCAAAGACGGCAAGCCGAAGAGCAAGCCCACAAAACCCGTGAACAGCGCTGCAATTGGGAGCGCAACCCAGAAGGGAAGCGCAGGGACGGTGACGAGCGTCTCGCCAATGTTGAACGCGAACCCTTTGCCGATCAACGCGCCACTATACGCACCGACCGCCATGAATGCCGCGTGCCCCAGCGAAATTTGACCGGCATACCCCACCAGAATGTTGAGGCCCTGCGCCGCGATGACGAAGATAGCGATCGTGTTGATGATCGTCAACCACTCGGACGGGAAGCCCACGCCCAGCGCGCCGCCAATCAAGCCTTTCTGCGTGAGCAGGGGGAAAAGGAGCAGTGCCGCAAACCCGATTGCCCAGCGTGTGCGTGCCTTGCGCGTGCGGTTGAGTGCCATGTCTTGTGCGTAGCTGGTATCGAACACACCAGCTGGACGAATATTATCAGCCATGCAAAATAGTCCTCAATGTTTTGTTAAAAATATATGGGTCTCGTCTATGCGCGGGACGGATGCTCGCGTCTGACATTAGATACGCTCGATGCGCTTCTCGCCGAATAAGCCTTCCGGCCGCAGTACCAGCACGATCATCAGCACCACGTAGGGCGCGAGTTCGATCGCGATTTCGCCGCCGAAGAGCATCTTCGCCCATTCTTCAGTTAAGCCTAGTATCAAGCCGCCGACCAGCGCACCTGTGATCGATTCAAGCCCGCCGAGCAACACCGCCGGGAAGGCGCGGAGCGCGATGAACTGCAAATCAGTCGAGAGCGAATTGGTATCACTCGCCCCGACGTGCATGATACCAGCGACCCCGGCTAGCAAAGCCGCCACGCCCCACGTCACCGCGAGGATCACGCGCACGCGCAAGCCGACTGATTCCGCCAGCGATTGATTCTCGGATGTGGCGCGCATCGCCAGCCCGATGTTGGTAAAGCGAAAGAGCAAGAAGAAAGCCGCGAACGCGATCAAGACGATGAAGAAGGCGTACAGGCGCGGTTGATCGATCTGGATCGCTTCGCCGAGCCAGGCGGTGGTATCAATCTCGATCGGGTTGCGGATGCGCGTGTATGTGCCGGGCAAGAAGGGACTCTGCTCGCCGAAGATCGTCAGTGGTTTGGGGTTCGGCCCCCAGATGAGCGTCGTCACGCCCGATAAAATTTCAGCGAGTGCCAGCGTGACCATCACCGCCGCAAAGATCGGTTGCCCGATCAAGGGGCGAATGGTGAAGCGTTCGATCAGCAAGCCCATCAAAATCGTCCCCGTGATCGCGCCGGTTAGCGCGTTAATCCAACCGAAGCTCTGGATTTCGACCACGCCGAGCAGGGTTATGCTCCCTTCAGGTTGAAAGCTCATGAGGAAGCTCAGCACGGCGATAGTCGCCACGGAACCGCCGAGTACCTGCGGTTGCTTCAGCATCTCCCAGCTAGCTGTGGTGACTGTCATGAAGACTGTCACGCTTGCGAGGATGATCGCCAGCACCAGCGAAATATTCTGCGCGGAGAAGAACGCGAAGAACAGATAACTGCTGATCATCATCATGCCCCCATGCGCGAAGTTGAACACGCCCGATGATTTGTTGATGACGACGATTCCCAGCGCAATGATCGTATAAATGCCGCCCAGTTGTAGCCCGCGGATCGTGCGTTCGATGACGGTCACCGCTGAGCGTTCAGCGACGAGCGGTTGTAACCACGCGAACAGCAAGACCGCCGCCGTGATGTACATCGCCCATTGTAAGTATTTTTGATTCTCTCGTATCCAACGGCTCACAATAACAATCCTCTATAAAAAATAAGTGTTAACGAATGGTGTGATGGTGCGGGTTAGCGCATGAGGGCGGATCAACGCGCCGCCCTATGTCGTCTCCACTTCGCGGATGTTCAGTTCAGTTTCGATCACGCCCTGACGACCATCGCGATACTTGACCTCAGCGCGAACGGTGATCTTGTCGCCGTTCCCATAGAGCGCGTTGAGGATATCGTTGTACTTCTGGTAGAGCGTGCGCCGCTTCAGCTTGCGCGTGCGCGTCAGTTCGCCTTCATCCGCATCGAACTCTTTATGCAGGATCACGAATTTCTTCAGGCGACCTTCTTTCGGGAGCGACTCATTGACGTTGATAATATCCTGACTAATCAGGTCATAGACTTCTTGCCTCTGCGAGAGATCGACAAAGGTCGTGAAGCCGATGCCGTTCTTCTCGGCCCAGCGCGCCACATTCTCGAAGTTGATGACGACGATCGCCGTCACATACGCCATGTCGAAGCCACCAATCGTCATGATGTCCTGAATGTAAGGGCTGAACTTCAAGCGACCTTCGATGAATTGCGGGCTATAGCGGTGTCCAGTGGCGAGTTCGGTCATGTCTTTCACGCGCTCAAGGTAGACTAAGTGCCCGTCCTCGCGCATGTAACCCGCGTCGCCGGTGTGATACCAGCCGTCTTTGTCGATCGCCTCGGCGGTCTTTTCGGGATTGTTGTAATAACCGGCGAATTGCCCGCGACTGCGGATCAAAATCTCTTGCTCGGCGGTGATCTTGATCTCAACGCCCGGCACAATCACGCCCACCGTCTCTAGTTTGATGTTGCCAGACGTGTGAATCGTGCCGATGGTCTCGGTCGATGCGTAGAGTTGCCGCAACTCCACGCCCAGCGCACGAAAGAAGCGAATCACATCCGGCGAGAGCATCGCACCCGCCGTCAGCACGTTGCGCGCATTGACCAGCCCGAGCTTATCACGCAGAGGCTCGAACACGGCTAACTCGCCCATGCGCCGCAAAAATTGCAGATTCGACGGCACGTCTTCGCCTTTATCTTCCAGATCAATACACTTATAGGCAATCGGCAAGAAGGTCTCGTATAGCTTGCGATTGAGCCACGAGCTATCGTTGATGCGGAAGCGCACCGTACTGGCGAGATTCTCCCAGACACGGCTGGGGAATAACAAGCCGACCGGCGCAATCTCGCGCATATCGACCTGTACCGTCCCCGGCCCTTCTGGGAAGTTGACCATGAAGCCCTCCAGCAAGAAGGGCGTAAAGCCGAAGGCTTGCTCGGTGAGCCACGCCATCGGGCTAAACGACAACCAGTTGTCTTCGGGGTCTAGCGGGGCAAAGCGCCGATTGAGCGCGTGCCGCCATATAATATCCTGATGCGTAATCATGGCGAACTTGGGCAGGCTAGTCGTGCCGCTGGTCATGCTGAGGATGATCGTGTCGTCGATCTTGGTCTTTTGCACTGTCTGCTCGAATAAGCCCTCGTGCTGTTGGCGATGCTCTCGACCGAGCGCTTCTAATTCTTCAAAGCTTATCAGCCAATCATCGTCATAGCTCCACATCCCGCGCTCTTCCCAGTAGATCACGCGCCGGATTTGCCCTTGAATCTGCTCTTTGATCTGCAAGGCTTTATCGACCTGTTCTTGATCGTGCGCGATGATGAAGCTAGCATTGGTCGAGTTGACGACGTAGATTAAATCGGGGTCGGCGAGTGCATCGCTGAACACGCCACAGGACATCGCGCTCGTGCTGTGGGCGGCGATCTGTCCCCAGTACATTTCGGGATCGTTATCCCCGATGATGATGACCGTCTCGCCGGCTTGTAAGCCCATGCTGGCTAAGCCGTGAAAGACGTTGCTCACATGCTCGTAGACATCGTTCCATGAGTACTCTTGCCAGATGCCGAAGCGTTTCTTACGCATGGCGGTCTTATCGCCAAATTCACGCACACGCGCCAGAAATTGCTTGGGGAGGGTATCGTGTTCGGTATCCAGCTCCGGTATCGGGTAATCCATACGCGAGGTATAGACGGTGCCGGGTTTGGTCTCGCGTAAGGGGATGTCTTCAAATCGTTCTACCATTGTCATGATATTATGCCTCTTGCCCTAGGTATGCTTGTATCACGCGCTCATTCTGGCGGATGTCGGCGGGTGTGCCTTCGCCGATTTTCTCGCCGAAATCGAGAACGACGATGCGATCGCTAATATCCATCACCAGACCGACATCATGTTCGATGAGCATGATTGTAATGTCTTGCAGTTCGTGAATATCGAGGATGAAGCGCGCCATATCCTCTTTCTCTTCGACGTTCATACCAGCCATCGGTTCATCGAGCAACAGCAGGGTTGGCTCTAGGGCGAGCGCACGCGCTAGCTCAACCCGTTTGCGTAACCCGTAGCTGAGCGTGCCGACTAGCGACTTGCGGATATGCTCCATCTCCAGAAAGTCGATAATGTCTTCCACCATGCGCCGATGCTCGATCTCTTCGCGCTTCGCCGCCCCCCAGAAAATGGCACCCGTCAGCATGTTACTGCGACTCATGTGGATGTGGCGTGCCGCCATCAAATTGTCGAGAACGGTAGCGTTGGTATAGAGGGCAATGTTCTGGAAGGTGCGCGAGATGCCGAGTTTGGCGCGTTCGTAGGGGGGTAAATGTAAAATCGGCGTACCTTCAAATGTGATACGCCCCTCTTGTGGCGAGTAAAATCCGTTGATGCTGTTAATCAGGCTTGTTTTGCCAGCGCCATTCGGCCCGATGACGGAAAAAATCTCGCCGTCGTTGACCGAAAAGCTGACATCGCGTAAAGCCCTAATCCCGCCGAAGCTCAGCGAGACGTGATTCACCTCTAATTTAAATATCATGAAAATAAACCTTAGAAAAACAATATAAACCCATTCTGAGCATAACTATGGCTACTAAATGCGCTTATTGCTTGGCAAAAAATAATTATTTCAAATACTAATCATCAAAAAGATAACAAAAAATCCTGTCATCAGCAACAGGATTCTATGAGAGTTTTCTAATGCGTGTCAAGCCATGATAATAAAACGGCAAATACTTGATCGCGCTCGACTTCGTTCAGCACTTCGTGTTTCATGCCATTCCAGACTTTCAGCGTCTTGTCGTCGGATGCCGCGACCTGATGCAGATGATAACTGCCGTCGATCGGCGTGACGACATCTTCTGAGCCGTGCATGATGAGCATGGGCAAGGTCAAGCGGTGGACTTGCCCGGCGACTTCTTCGCCCTTGCGGACGAGCAAGCTGCCCATGCCCACTTTCCACCAGCCTTTATAATTGAGTGGGTCGTCTTCCCACTTCTGGAGCATGATCGGATCGCTACTGAGATCCGTCGGTGGGCCCGGCGGTTGGATCGGCAATTGGGGCACGACATTCATCAGCGTCTCGCCGATGCGCCGGATGATCGGACTGACGCGCTGACCGCCATGAGTCGCCACACCCGTGACGATGATGCCGGCAATCTCGCGCTCGTACTTCAGCGCGAAGGCGAGCGTCAACAGCGACCCCATGCTGTGCCCGAGCATGAATATATCGTGATCGGGATAATCCGCCCGTGCCTGATCGAAAACTCGGCGCATATCGTCGAGCGGATCATCAAGCGTGCGGAAGAGGGCGCGTGCGCCGTCACTGTAGCCATGCCCGCGATGATCTAAGCCGTAGACGACGTAACCGTGTTTGACGAGCGCGAGAATCACATGCTCATAGCGCCCCATGTGTTCGCCATAGCCATGCGTAATCAAGACGACTGCGCGCGGTTCCGTTGTCGGGCAATAGCTGTACGTGTAGATTTCTAACCCGTCTTGTGATTGAAACGTCGATTGTTGTGTTTGCATGATGCGCTTCCTCTAGCTGTTGTTACGTGCGTGATTCATAAATGTATCTGGTCACCATCCCGTAGCGCGACCAGACCCAGCAAGCCCCACCCGATGATGAATGCGGTGCCGCCGAGTGGCGCAATCGCCCCCATGAAGCCCAGATCGAACACGGCTAAGACGTACAGACTGCCGCTGAAGACGATAATACCAGCGACGAAGGCATAGCCGGCATAGATCAGCAGGGGGCTACGCTTATCGCGCACTAAAATAGCGATGCCGAATAAGACGACTGCGTGTACCAGATGATAGAGCGTGCCAGTCTCGAAGGTATCGGTGCGATTGTTCGCAGTCAAGGTGGCTTCTAAGCCGTGTGTGCCAAACGCGCCGATAGCCACGCCCAACGCGCCGAAGATCGCCGCGAGGATGAGCATGCGTTGCATGATGGTGTGTGTCTCCTGTGTTGTGTGCAATCAAAAGGGGCGCAGTCACTTTACGCCCTGATGATACTTGTATTATACCTCATGATGAATAATCGTGGACGATGCGTTATAATTTGCGATAACTGAGCAAACATAGGTTGATAAAATCGCCATGCACCCACCTGAAAACAATCGGTATCCTTTGCCGCTAGACGAACAAACGCGGCGACGCTACCTGCAAGCAACTCATGACGATGATCGCACCGATCCCTTCGCCAGCGATCCCGATCAATCCATCTGTGAGATGGGCCAGCTGGCATTACGTGCGGAAAAAGACAAGGTCGATTATTACTTCGCGCTCGGCGATATGTGCGGTCAGCGCATTGTCGGCGATGATAGCCGCCTGCAAATGTTCTACGTCGCTAAGGCGATGATGGCCTATCAGCGCGCACACGATCACGCCCAGAATGACGTTGACCGCACGATGGCGAGTCGTGCGATTGATGTGTTGGGCGATTGGCTCAACGATTTCGCCTATAAACACCCGACCCAGCGCAATCTCGCTGTGGCGCTATGGGCAACGGCGGACGATGACGACGACATGCCATCGCCGCGCGTCAATCGCAGTAGCACATCGACCATCCTTGAGAAGTATCGTAGCGGTCTCGCGAATGATCCCGACGAGACGATGTTCGACGTTGAAACCGACGACCGCACCCGCGCTCAGCGCATCAACGCCGATGTGATGAGCGATGTCACGCAGACGCGCGTGAGCAACAACGAGCATTATGCCTCCGAAGCGCTGGAGCGCACGACAGCCTATCAGCTACAGGACGACACACGCGGCGCGCAGAGCATGGACATCCCGCTGAGCGAAGCGGCACCGCTGGACGTGCGCGAGACGAAACGCACGGTCAACGTCGACCAACGGACGCGCCCTGACAAGCAAAAAGAGCAAGAGTTCGGCGTGAAGGACGTGATCGAAGGGCGTTACGAAGTGGCAGAAGTCAAGGTCGGCGGGATGGGGGTCGTCTACCTGTGCTATGACCACGAACATCGTGAACCGGTCGCGCTCAAGAGCTTCCAGCGGCGATTTTTGGATAACGAACGCGCTGTCGCCCGCTTCGAGAAAGAAGCCTTCACATGGATTCAACTCGATAAGCATCCGCATATCGTGCAGGCGCGTCTTGTCCGCAACATCAACAATCGCCCGCACATCATCCTTGAGCATATCAGCGGCGTTGAGAAGATGGGCGCAGACCTGCGTAGCTGGATTGACTCGCAGAATTTGACGCTCAAGCAAGCGATGACCTTCGCCCTGCACATCGCGCTGGGGATGCAACATGCGACGACCAAAGTTCCCGGTCTCGTCCATCGTGATTTGAAGCCGGCGAATATCATGGTGACGCACGAAGGAGTCGCCAAGATCACTGATTTTGGTCTGGTGCGCTCGGTTGATCTCGATAAAGTGCCAGAAGCCGGCGACTTCGAGACGATGGTCGATGCTAGCGATAACCCCTATGCCGATGACCTGCGCCTGACGCGCATGAATGCTGTCGTCGGCACGCCGCCTTATATGTCACCGGAGCAAATCCGCGCCCAGCACAATGTCGATCTGCGCTCTGATATTTATGCTTATGGTCTCGTCCTCTACGAGATGCTGGTCGGGCGGCATCCGTTTAAAGCGCGGGGAGTCAGCGAGTGGCGCATGGCACATCTCAACAGCGATGTGATCTTCGATGACGACGTGAACGTCCAACTGCCACATACGCTGGTCGATCTCATCCTGCGCTGTGTCGATAAAGTCATGGATTATCGTCCGACGACGTGGATCGAGATTGTCACCGAATTGTCGGCGATCTTCCGCGAAGAGTTCGATGAAACGCCGATTGTCGATTTTGAGAGTACCGGCTTACAGGCGCGGGAAATCGTCAACAAGGGCTACTCGCTGACTGAACTGGGACGCTATGAAGACGCGCTGAAAGCCTACGACGAAGCGATCATGCTGGAAGATGATTATGCGTGGGCGTGGGGGCGCAAGGGGCGTACCCTGCGCTTGCTCGAACGCTACGATGCCGCGCTCGATTGTTATGATAAGGCGCTGGAAATCCAGCCGCATGATGCGTGGTCGTGGAATGGCAAGGGCATCATCCTCGATCGGCTCGGTCGTCTGGACGAAGCGCTCTATCACTTCGAGCAGGCGACGACCTTCGACCCGAATTACGTCTGGTACTGGTACAACCGCGCCGATGTCCTCAAAGAACTCGGACGCTACGATGAGGCGCTGACGATGATTAATCGTGCGCTGGCGATTGCGCCCAATCATGCCAATAGCTGGGGCAAGCTAGGGCAGATTTACCGCTAC
Source organism: Anaerolineae bacterium (assembly GCA_034437755.1). GTDB lineage: Bacteria > Chloroflexota > Anaerolineae > Aggregatilineales > Phototrophicaceae > JAUZRW01. Next base: position 13,955 of record DAOTTV010000143.1, read on the forward strand.
ATGGGGCAACCCGAGCAATCCCTGCAACCCTACCGCCGCGCCTTAGAAATCCAGCCAGATTATGCGTGGGGGCATAACGGCTATGGCTTATCGCTGAAAGCCTTAGGGCGCTTGGAAGAAGCCGCGATGAGCTTCAAACGGGCGATCCATCATCAACCGGATGTGCTGTGGAACTGGTACAACCTCAGCGAGACGCTGGTCGATACCGAGCGTTACTACGAGGCGCTCGATCCCGCGCGCGAATGTGTACGCATTGACCCGACCCACGCGCATAGCTGGGGCAAGCTGGGGCAGATCTTGCGTAAGCTCAACCGCTATGCCGAGGCACTCGACGCATATAACCACGCTATTGAACGCGATCCTGAATTCGACTGGGCGCTGAACGGCAAAGGGCTCGTCCTCGAGAATCTCGAACGCTACGCGGACGCGCTCGATGCCTATCGGCAGGCGGCGGCGATCAAGCCGAATCGCGAGTGGTATTGGAATAATCAGGGCAATGCGCTCCTCTTGCTGGGGCGCTACGATGAGGCGCTGAAGGCCCTGGAAAAAGCGGTCGATATTCATCCTGATTACTCGCACAGCTGGGCGTTGATCGCGCAGGCCCACCGCGCCCTTGGGCAGTATTCTGCCGCGCTCGAAGCCGCACAAACCGCCACCCGCACCGATCGCAGTAATGCCCGCGCATGGAACGAAGTCGGCATCATCAACGAGCAGATGGGTGATTTCGATGCCGCGTTGAAAGCCTACGAGCGCGCCGCCCGTTACTCGCCCGATAAGCAAGCCTATCTCTACAAGCAGGCGGATGTGCTGATCTTGCTCTATCGCTATCGCGAGGCGCTCGATTTGCTGGACGAAGCCCTGTCGATTAGCAATCGCAACGCGTATATCTGGGCGAAGCACGCGCAAGCCTTACGCAAGCTGAACCGCCTGCAAGAAGCCCTGACGAGCTATACCAAAGCGGTTGAACTCGACCCGACGTATGCGTGGGCGTGGAGTGGGCGCGGTCTCACGCTCAGCCTGTTGGCGAATCACGATGATGCCCTGCAATGCTTTAAGCAAGCGGTCTTGCTTGACCCGCATGACGTGTGGTACTGGTATAACTATGCTGAAGAATTGATGCTGATGGGCGATTATGAAATGGCGCTGGAAGCCCTGGACGAAGCGATCGAGATTGATCCCGAACACCCTGAAAGCTGGTCGAAGGTCGGGCAAGCTCTGCGTAATGTGGGGCAGTATGACGAAGCCCTCCGCGCCTACCAGAAAGCCGTCGATCTCGATTGGGATTTTGGCTGGGCGTGGAACGGTCACGGGTTGACCTTGCGCTCGATGGGACGTATCAAAGAATCGCTGACGAGCTACCGCGAAGCTATCCGCAGTAACCCGTCCATCATCTGGTATTACATCAACCTGATGTCGGCTTTGTTAGCGATCGGGCGGCGCGAGGAAGCCCTGCAAGTTGCCGAAGAGGCGGCAGAGGTCGATCCCGATCACCCGACGGTCTGGGCGCGACACGGGCAGGTTTTGCGTCGTCTTGGGCGCTTCGCGGCAGCGCTGGCGAGCTATGACCGCGCGATACAGCTGGATCGGCATTATGCGTGGGCGTGGAATGGCAAGGGCATGTGTCTGTCGTCGCTCGGGCGCATTGAAGAAGCGGCTGAGTGCTACCAGAATGCAGTGCGCTTCGATGATCGGGATGTGTGGTTCTGGTATAACTATGGCGATACGCTGTTCCAACTGCGACAATTGCGCGAGGCGAAGGCGGCAATCGAAAAGGCGCTGATGGTCGATCCCTCACACGAGCAATCGCACGCCAAACTGAGTCAAATACGGAGAGAACTGGACGAATGAACCGACACGGCGAAATCTCGATCACCTACATGAGTGGCCCGCTCGATGGCAAGACCCTGACCTTCGACCAACCGAAGCCCGGCAACAAGCGCATTATCACCATCGGGCGGCGTGATACCTGCGATATTCATCTGCCTTTTGATAATCAGGTCTCGCGCCTGCACAGCAAGTTGGGCTGTGTTGCCAGCAAAATCAACGATAGCGAATCGTCCGGTTCGGCTTTGTTTTCGTTTTATCTGGAAGATGCTGGCAGTCGCAATGGCACTTATGTTGAGAAAGACCCCGACCCGATCACCGAGCGCGTGAGTATGCGTCCGGGCACGCTCTTTCGCATCGGGCGCACATGGCTGCGGCTGGATGTGCCGCTGTCGTTTGGTTGAGCTTGGGGCGCGTTAAACGACTTCAAATTCCTCACGCGAGCAGACGCGCAAGACAGTTGCTAGCTCATTCCCCAGATGTAAGAGATCATCACCGAGCTTGATTTGCAGAGGCCCATTGAACGGGGCGCGACTCACGAAGTGAAATTCACAGCCCGGCTTGATGCCCAGCGTATCGAAATAGCGCAACTTCTCTTCGTCGTGGGTATTGACGCGGCTGACGACATAGGGCACATCTTCTTTGACTTCGTGCAGGGGATAGTCGATCACGCGTGGCATGAAGCCGTTTTCCGCCGGGATCGGCTCACCGTGTGGGCATCGGCGGGGATGATCGGTCATCTCTGCCATGCGCTTGACCAGCCGTTCGCTGACGACCGCGCCTAATTCGTCGGCGCTATCGTGGACTTCGTGCCAGCCGAAGCCCATCACATCGACCAGAAAACGCTCGACAAGGCGATGACTGCGAATGTTCGCGAGGGCTTCTTTTTCGCCCGCTTTTGTCAGCTTGATGCCGCGATACGGTTCATGTTCCAGATAACCAGCTTCTTTCAAGCGTTGTACCATGCGCGTCACCGCGGGTGCGCTCACACCCAGCACATCAGCGAGTGCCGATGTGGAGATGAACGGGTTATCCGGTTGGTAGTAGGCGAGCCGATAGGCTTCTGCCAGGTATTCTTGCATCGCTGGACTGGTAACCATGTGAGCAACCCTTATATTGGTCAATATTGATGATAATTGTCTTTTTAAATATAGCGACGCAACAAATTTTTCGCAAGGGTTAAACTATTAGTTGCCTGTGGTTTAAGCCTGCTTTGATTAATACAGAGGGCGAGCGGGACTACACGAGACTCGTCAGCGTCATAAGTACAGCAAAATGTAAGGGCGAATGCTAGTACGCCCGTGTAACGGGTTCGCTGTGGCAAACCCGTATAGCAAAGTTTGTCCGTCATATCACTTGCATCTTCGCTGTTGTGTGGATGATTTCTGGCTCTTTGGGATTTCGCGTGGTTTTTGTTGCAGGGGCTTTGCCCCCGCACCCCCACAAGGAACTGTCGTTCTTTGACCTTGTTCATTTTGAACGAATAGCGTTCAAAAA
>DAOTTV010000144.1:0-12837 GCA_034437755.1 Anaerolineae bacterium
TACCCTTTGACCTTGAGCAGTTCCGCGCTCAAGATCGCGCCGCCCGCCGCCCCGCGGATCGTGTTGTGCGATAGGGCGACGAATCGACAATCCATCACCGGGCACTCGCGCCTTCAAGACAAGCACGGTTGGAGTCCTTCTCCTAGCTACATAGTGGCGGTCGGGAGAGGGATTTAGGGTGAGGGCTGAGTAGTTACATCCTTCGATAATTTGTATGAGGGGTGGCGTAAGGCGCGGCGGGGTAACATAAAACGGACAACGCAGGCGTTGTCCCTACACCCAATAACGGGGTTATCGTAGGGACGATGCCGGCATCGTCCGCGATGAGCAACTCGGAGTCGCGTTAGTCCCCTGCGCCGGCGCGTGCCACTTGCAAGCGCGGCACGTTGACGCTATCGGCATCTTTGCCGGGGAGCGCGCTCGTACGCAAGCGAAGCGAATTACTCACCACGAAGAAGGACGAGAAGGCCATTGCCGCCGCGGCGAACATCGGGATGAGCCAGCCCATCATCGCCACCGGAAGCAGGATGATGTTGTAGATGAACGCCCAGAATAGATTCTGGTAGATCGTACGCATGGTGGCCTTGCTCAGGCGTATCGCCCGCACGACCCCGCGCAAATCCCCGCTGACCAGCGTCACGTCGCTGGCTTCCATGGCAATATCCGTACCTGTGCCGATCGCCACGCCGACGTTCGCCTGTGCGAGGGCGGGTGCATCGTTGATACCATCACCGACCATCGCCACATGCTGACCGCTATCCTGTAACTGCTTGACCGTCTCCGTCTTATCGGCGGGCAGTACCTCGGCATACACGCGCTCGATACCGACTTCTCGCGCAATTGAAGCGGCGGTGCGCTGGTTATCGCCGGTGAGCATCACCGGTGTGATGCCCAGGGCTTTCAGCTGAGCAATCGCCGTGATTGACCCGTCCTTGACTGTATCCGCGATGCCTAACACCCCTGCCAGCACACCATCAACGGCGACGACCACCGCCGTGCGGGCCTTATCTTGCAAGCCTTGCACATCGTCGATCAGCGTCTCAAGCGCGATACCCTGCTCTGTGATGAAGCGCGGGCTACCGACCAGCACTGTTTGGTCGGTCACACGGGCGCGGATACCGCGTCCAGAAATCGCCTCGAAGTCCTGCATCTCGCCCAGCAAGCACCCCAGTTCCCGCGCACGCTCGACAATCGCCCGCCCCAGCGGGTGTTCGCTCCCGCGTTCGGCGATCGCTGTCACTGTCAGCAAGTCCATCTCGCTCATCGTGCCGGCGGGGATGATGTCGGTCACGGTCGGTTCGCCCTGCGTGATCGTCCCTGTTTTATCGAGCACGATTGTGTTCAGCTTGTGTGCGCGTTCGAGCGATTCGCTATTCTTGAACAACACACCGGCTTCAGCACCGCGCCCCGTGCCGACCATGATCGCGGTCGGCGTTGCCAGCCCCAGCGCACAGGGGCAGGCGATCACCAGCACGGCAATCGCGTTAATCAGCGCCGGCGTGAAGCCGATACCGCCCACAAAATACCACCCGAGGAAGGTCACCGCGGCGAGCACCAGCACGATCGGCACGAATACGCCGGAAACTTGATCGGCAATGCGCTGGATCGGTGCTTTCGACCCCTGTGCTTGCTCAACGAGGCGAATGATCTGCGCGAGCGCCGTCTCACTGCCGACCCGCGCCGCTTCAACGATCAGTCGTCCTTGCTTGTTGACCGTACCACCGATGACTTCGTCGCCGATCGACTTGTTCACAGGCATACTCTCACCGGTCAGCATCGCTTCGTCAACGGACGACCGACCGTCTTCGACCACACCATCGACCGCCACGCGCTCGCCGGGGCGCACGACGACGCGATCGCCGGCGGCGAGATCCGCAACTTTCACCGTGACTTCTTCGCCATCACGAATCAGCGTCGCGGTATCAGGCGTGAGTCCCATCAGTTTCCTGATGGCTTCACTGGTATGTCCTTTGGCGCGTGCTTCCAATAATTTACCCAGCGTGATCAGCGTCAAAATCACGGCCGCGGACTCGAAGTAATCCGCGGGCATGTGCATCCCTTCCATCGGCGTGTTCGCCATGAACACATCCGCGAAGCCGAACAACACGCCCAGCATCACGAACACGCTGTAGATATACGCCGCAGATGACCCCATCGCGACCAGCACATCCATGTTCGCCGTGCCATTGCTGACAGACTTGATCGCGCCGACGACGTATTGCTTGCCCAGCACGAATTGCACCGGCGTTGCCAGCGCGAAGAACACGAAAATCCACCAGTCCGCCAGCAAAAATTCTGGCAGAGCGCCGGGGATCAAGTGGCGCGACATGCTGACGATCACCAGCGGGATGCTGAAGACCAACCCGAAGACCACCAGATCGCGCTGACGCTGGATTTCTGCTTCGCGTGCTTGTCGTTCGGCATCGTCGGGGGCATCTAAGCCGGCGGTATCGACCACGCCGTATCCCGCTTTTTCGACCGCCTGAATCAGATCAGCGCGCCGGATTGCACCCGGAATATAGGTCACGGTCGCCTTTTCGGTCGCCAGGTTCACATGCACATCGAGCACGCCGTTGGGCTTCTTCAAGGCGCGATCGACGTTCTTCTCGCACATGGCACAGGTCATCCCCGTGATTGGCAGATCGACCGTCGCTGTTGCCACGCCATAACCGAACTTATGCACGCGCTCGACCAGTGCTTGCGGGGTCGTCACGCTGTCATCAAAGGTGACCAGCGCGTTTTCAGTCGCGAGGTTGATCGTCGCTTCGCTCACGCCATCAGCCCGATTCAAGGCGCGATTGACGTTTTTCTCACAGGCGCTACAGGTCATCCCTGTGATCGGTAATTTAATCGTTTGAGTCGCCATTGATGCGTCTCTCCTATTTGTTAATCAATTTCAATAGGCGGGTAATTTCTTCGACAGCTTCGTCAGGATTATCCTGCATCTGGATTTTTGCCGTGTTTTCGATGTGGCAGACAACGAGATGATTAATCAAGCTCGCCATGCCTTTTTCGATCGTGCGGGCGCGCACGACGCGCTTCTCGCAGGATTCATCATCGGCTTCGATGACACGCTCCAATGCCGCCAGTTGTCCTTTTAAACGCCGGATGCGGTTCAAGCTCGCTTTATTATGCTCGCTCCGGTCGTGATGTGCTTTCTCCACACCTTCGATTTTCACTAAGTCTTTATCTACCATGCGATTGTCCTTTTGATATACTCTTATGGGTATCAGTATAGTATACCTGCGGGGGTATATGCAAGCCTGATTCGCTTGGTTGTCGCCCCTGAATCGACTATACTGTGAACAGTTCGGACGATTATCATGCTCATTGGGGACAATCATCATACGTATATGACCTTACGCCACCAGATTTCATCGCTTGCCATCATCATCACGCTGATTCTGATCCCGCATTGGCTGAAACTGCCGCAAGCCCCCGCACCCCATACCGCAACGTACACGCTCGGTTTCGTCATCACATGGGTGATGTTGGGCGCGTCGGTGCTATGCCTCGCCCTAAATTACAGGTGCATTCCGCGCGTGTTTCGTCATCGCTGGCGCGTGCGCTGGCTCGTGAGTTTGCTCTTGCTAGCGGGCTGGACGACGCTCTCGCAGGTGTGGGCGTTCGGCGCGGTCGATTACCCCGGCATGGCACAGAACGCCGCCTTGCAACTGTGGATCGTGACCTTGTTCGCGCTGGCAATCACCGTGAGCGCACCGCCGCCACGCTGGATCATCATCACGCTAGCGGCTTTACTGCTCGTACACGGCATCATCGCGCTGATACAGGTCAGCATACAGGGATCGCTAGGCTGGGGGATGTTGGGCGAGTTACGCTTGGATGTGGCGCAGTCTGGCATCAGCGTCTTGCTGGTTGCTGGCGACCGCTGGTTGCGTCCGTATGGCTTCTTGCCACATCCCAACGTTCTCGGTGGCTTCTTCAGTGTGGCGACGCTGGCGGTTGCCGGCTGGGTGCTGGCGCCGGATGCGCGTGGGACGACGCGTTATGTACTGGTGCTGTGCTTGTGCGTTGGCTTTTACGCGCTCCTGCTGACCTTCTCGCGTGGGGCGTGGCTGGGCTTCGCGGTCGGGGGCTTGGTCGCCTTGCCTTACGTTTGGCGACAGTGGCGACGTTTATTGCCGGCGCTGGTCGCGCTGGTGATCGTCGGGGGCGTGTTCGTCGGGCAATATTATCCCTTGCTTCTCACGCGGGCGGGGGTCGGGCAGGCCAATACTGAAATGCGCTCGATTGCTGATCGCGTTGTCTACACGCGCATTGCACAGATCGCCATTGCTGAGCGTCCGCTGACGGGACACGGCGCGAACAATTATCCATGGTACGCGGCGAATTACCTCTTCTACAACACTGACTATGATCTGCGCGGCGATAACGTCCACAATATTTATCTCGGCATCTGGTCAGACCTCGGCGTGATCGGTGTCGGGCTGTTCATGGCGATGCTGACCTGCGGCTTGCTGGCGGCCTTACACACCCCGAGCATTGAGCGGGTCGCTTGTGTTGCCGGTGTCATCGGGTGGATGTTCACCGGCTTATTCGATCATTATATGTGGACACTACCACAGATGCAGGCGCTGTGGTTGCTCTTGCTTGCAGTAGCGATTGCGCCGCCTCAATCGGAGTCGTCGCTGGGCGGCAACACCGGAATCCGCTGAGATTGTGGCACGCTCACACAGTCACCACCAGTGACAGTCGTCGCGCCGCTGACCCACACATTCTGCGCCAGTTCCCACCAGATGCTACCATCGGTGCCGATCGTCTTGGCGATCGGACGCGCCGTCTCGCGCATAGCCATCACGCCACGAATCGGGAACTCGCGCCCGGCACCTGCCCGCAGATTCGAGCCACCTTCGCCGGTCGTGATCACGCACGGTTCATTGACCAGAATCCCCGTTAAGGGACTCGTGCCATCAGTCGGCGCCGGCGAGATCAAGGTTGCAATCTCTAAGCCGATATAGACGTAACGCGGTAGGGCATAGGTTGGCAGATGCACCATGCGGTCAAAGTCATAGATGGTCGGTGCGGCGATGCGCGTCTCGTCCACGCGCACGACGTAGCCTTCATCCGCTGTCGCGCCGCCGATACGGGCGCGTCCTTCGATGACGTACAGCGCGAGTTCAGTCGCATCCGCTTGCAGGAAAGCCGTCCCCGCCAGCGTGAACGCCTGCTCATTTGCCATCAGGCGCACCGCGACATCCGGTGGCGTTTGTACGAGTACACCGCTCTCTGGCACACCGGCACAGGGCGCATCCATCGCTTCTGTCTCCAGATCAAAGCGTGCATAGGCTGGATAGAGCAGGTCAACGGGCGGCGTATCGTTATCGGCGGGCGGGATATCGCTCAGATCAGTCGCCAGCGCACCCGCGACCACCCAACCGTTCGCGCCATCGGGTAATTGCACGCGCACCCACGACTCATCCGCCAGCTTGCCGATCACTTTGACCGTATCGCCCGCGAATAGGGTCGTGATGATGCGATAGTCAGTCGATGTGCCACTGCGGACGTTCGCGCCCTGTGCGCCGACAATATCCGCGCTCTGGACGGGGACAACGCGCCCCTCGTTGCTCATATCCTGTAGCGCTGTATCGCCGATGAGCATCAGCGTGACGGGTTGCGCTTGCCATGTGTCGGTGCTGTAGCTGTGCGTCTGGATGAGCGCGACTCCGTGTGTGGTCGCGCTGGTGCTAGTGCTGAGAGTCGCGAGATCTGCCAGTGCAACGCGATCGCCGGCGGCGAAGTCCGGTGCTGTGGCGTTGAATTCGGCGGATGCTGTCGCCGAGCCATAACAGGCTTGCCCGTCGGCGATGTCCGCGCATTGCGCCCGCGCTTCTGTGAATGCCGCCAGTTGTCGGGCAGGGCAAGCGTCAGATTGCGCGCGCGCAGTGTGCGTCGTAAGGCTAACTGTGATGAGGAGTGTGAGCAGGGCTAGATATTTCATGCCGTTGGTTATCTTATCGGTTGCTGTCGGGTATTAAGTCACCGGCATTATATCATCATTCGGGCAGGGTCTCATACAGTTCGACCAGCACGCCGCCGGTACTCTTCGGATGGATGAAGGCGTAGCGTCGCCCGTCGCGCTCACGCGGGGTCTCGTTGATGAGATGCACACCCTTCGCGCTCATGGCTTGCATCGTCGCCTCGATGTTTGCGACTTCAAAGCAGACGTGGTGCATCCCTGCGCCCGTCTTGGCGAGATACTTGGCAATGCCGCTTGTGTCGCTGATCGGTTGTACGAGTTCAACATGCGACTCGCCCGCGTCCAGAAAGGCGATTTTGACATCTTCCTGCGCGACTTCTTTGATCTCGCCCATGGGTAAGCCCAGCGCATCTCGCCAGAAGCCCAGCGACTCTTCGATATTTTCGACCACGATCGCCAGATGATTGATTTTGACATGGCTCATAGTAATTTTCTTCATCCTTCTCTTATGTGTATTTGTCTTATGATAGCGTATCTGGAGGCTGTCGCTAGATGTGGTGTTTCGTGATTTCATGTGCTGTTTGTCGTGTTATAATGAACGCGCTTGAAACTTGTGAAGGAGTGATACCTTATTGGCAACAGACGCGAGAAATGGCACAACGACGTTCAGGTGTATTGGCGTAATATCTTCGCTGAGTTCGATGTCCATCGCCTCAATATGGACTACTACAGGGACTGTAACCTTGAGCATGTGATTTACGATATATTTCTCGAAGCGGATACTTACCTCGTGGAAGGGGTGGTGCAGTTCGGCGTTGATTATGGCGTATCGAATTCGGTATCTGGCAAAGTGCGTCAGGTCGCCCGCGATGTCTTGCAGGATCGCGCGAGTTAATCCCCTGCAACGATCAACCGGATTGTAAGGGCGACCTACAGTGCGCCCGTTATGTAATAGGTTTGCTGTAGCAAACCCTTACAAAATACTCATGACAACTTGTGCGTAGTCCCCGATAAGACACGAAAAGAGCGTATTATGCTTAGACGATTGATCTTACTCGTGCTGGTGAGCGTGGGGGCGGTCGCTTGTACGACACAGCCCGCCTTGCCACTAGCCGAGAATCAAGCGACGTTGAGGCTGTTCTACACAGAAAATTGACCGCCATGAGCGGAGCTCACGCCTATCGTGAATAGGCTCGAACAACAGTACGATCATATTACATTTGTTTATCTGGATGCGGTCAATGATGTAGAGGGACAGCGCGCCTTCACTCAGCTAGGCTTACGCGGGCATCCGGCAACTGTTATCTTCGATGCGAATGGGACAGAAGTCTATCGTTCACTCGGTGTGATCGAAGAAGCGGAACTCGCCGCCGTGTTGGATGATTTGTGACCGATGATGAGCGCGGGTCGCGGGTGGGGGGGTATCTCGCCTGCGCCCACCCGCGCACAAACTCACGCGCTTTCTGGTGCGTAGTCGATTTCTTTGAGGGTCGCGATAATCGCTTCCCACGAGGCGGGGTCGCCATATTCGACGGTGATCATTTGAGTATCGACCACGCCGCTGACGCTGTTCACGCCGCTGATGTCTTCTAATTCCGCTTTGATGGTGTTGACGCAACCGTTGCAACCGACGTTCGGCACTTTGATCGTTTTGCTGGCCATAGCTATTCTCTCCGTTTTGCTCGTGTATGTCGTCTATTTCACCGGATGATAATACCTGTAGGGGTATACTGAAATTGTATACCTTATCGGGTATAGCTGTCTAGGCTGATCGGGCGAGACTGTGACGTTTCTCACGTCGGACATGTGACAAAATGAGAAAACCGACCGCGCTCACCAGCCCCATGACCCCCGCGCCATACCAGATCGCTACCGGCGCGATCATATCATTCAGTACGCCGCCGACCACCGGCCCTATGCCTGCGCCGACCGGATACGCTAGGCTGAGCAGACCGAGATAGCGCGCGCGCATCGTATCGGGAGCCATGTTAGCGACGAGCGTCATCGCCGTCGGTTGCACCAGCAACTCACCGATTGTCAGCACCGCCATGCTCAACATGAAGTGTGGCAAGAGCGTGCCCCACGCGACGCTATACAGACCGATAGCGTACAGCACCGCGCCGACTGTAATCACTGGATAAGGCGAGAAGCGATCCGAGACCTTGGTCACAAAATATTGTAGAAAGACGACCATCGCCGCGTTGACGGTGATAATCAAGCTGTATTGATTGCTCGCGAAGCCGAAGTTCTCATCGAGGTAGACGGGCAACAATGACCAGATTTGCGCGTATGCCATCGACATCAAGAAGAATAAGCCGATGAAATTGATGAATACCTGATCGCGCAGGAGAAAGCGATACCCGCGCTGGCTTGCGTCGGTGGTCTGGTTGGCATCGTCGCTGGGCATCGTCTCGCGTAGGATCACCGCGACCAGCAGGGCGAGAATCACGAAGACGATCCCGACCACGACGAAGACCAGATTAAACGAGACCAGTGCCAGATACCCCCCGATTACAGGCCCGATCGCGATGCCGGCGTTGCTAATCGTGCGAATCAGGGCATAGGCTGGTGCGCGGTTCTCACGCGGGATGAGATCGGCGACCATCGCTTGCACGCCGATATTGAAAATAGGCATCACCGCGCCGTGTGCCGCGATCAAAATCGCCCACATCCACAGCGCCGACGACCCGCCCGCCATGCCGAAGAACACGAAGGCGCTGGCGATCATCCCCGCGATCATCGCGCGTTTACGACCGACTCTGTCCATCAGGTCACTGACGATGCTCGTCGCGCCGATGCTGAAGAATGCGCGGAAGCTCAGCAATAGCGTGACTGTTGCCAGTGGCACGCCTAGCGTGTTGTACATATAAATCGTCAGGAAGGGCCACAACATGCTGACTGTCAGGCGGTTGACGAATACGCCCCAGAATAAGAGCCAGAATTGTTGCGGGTAGCGGGTGTTGCGTTTTCGTTTGCTCAATAATTGACGTAGGGCAGACACGGAATCCTCTTTTGTGTGTGTGGTTGGTCAGGCAGGCTGCGATGAACGCACACCGTGACGATTGTACACCTTCGGCAGGAGGGATTTATAATGCCAATGTGTCCACATGGAGGCTAAATTGTCCATATCGAATGTCAGTGTCTCATAAAGGTCAGATATGGGCAACGCACAGCTGGTCACGGCACAACTGCTTCGATCTCAGCGCGGACGCTTTCATCGTCCTCGCGGTCGTAGAGGGCTTGCAACTGCGCGAGTGCATCGTGTCCCATCAGTTGCCACAAGCCCCACGCCGCATGACCGCGCACGAGGGGTTCATCGTCGTAGAGCAATTGTATCAGGTAGGGAATCAACGTGGGGTCGTCGCTGTTGCCTGCCGCGATGCACGCATTGCGGACTAGCCGCTTGCGCCGAATACGATAAATTGGCGTGCCGTAGTAGCGCGTCTTGAATTGCGCGTCCGTCAGTTGCAACAGGTCACTGAGGGCTGGCGCGGCATACTCGATAGCATCGGGGTAGAATAATTCTTCATCGGTCGGCGTGCTGAAGCGCTGGAACGGGCAAACGTCCTGACAAATATCACAACCGAAGACCCAATTGCCAAAATCAGCGCGTAACTCACGGTCAATCCAGCCCTTATTCTCGATAGTGTGATAGCTGATACATCGGCGGGCATCCAGCACATGCGGTCGTGGGAAGGCATCGGTCGGGCAGGCAAAGAGACAGCGCGTACACGTCCCGCACATGGTTTCGCGGTGGGCTGTGTCGTATTGATCGAATTCAAGCGTGCTGATGATCTCGCCCAGGAAGAAGTAACTGCCCCGACGCGGGTGAATCAGCATCGTATTCTTGCCGATAAAGCCCATGCCAGCTTGCTGGGCGTGACTGCGTTCGAGGACTGCGCCAGTATCGACGTAGACTTTGTGTATGTGGGGGGCTTGCTCGGCTAGCCATCGGGCGAAGTCTTCGAGGCGTGGTTGCATCACATCGTGATAATCGAGGCCCCACGCATAAGATGCGATGCGCCCGCGCGATGGATCGTTGAGCTGGTGATCGGGCACGGTCAGCGTGCGATAATCGAGCGCAACCATAATCATTGATTTCGCACCGTCAACGATGTGATTTAAGTCTTCGCGCCGCATCACGCGGTCATCGCGGGCCATGTAGCCCATTTTGCCGTGCATACCTGCCGCGATCCACTGTCGATACGTCGCTAAGGTCGGTGATGGCTCGGCGCGCGTGATTCCAACCAGATTGAAACCGAATGTCTGTGCCTGTTGTTTGACAGCCTGTGCTGAAAATGTCATAGTTTAGTCTCTATATATCTTTGTGAGATCACGTCATCAGCAATAGTAAATGCCTTGTATATCGATCACCATGCCTGTTTTGTGCGGCGGTCAATATTCCTGTAACATGACTCTCATAGTATAATCTGTATTTACGAGTATAACGAAAGTGACCGATATGAGCGACGATCTAAAAGCTCTCAATCAGACGCGATATGCGGCGACTGCCCAGGCATACGTTGATAGCCAGATTCACGCCTCAGGCATGTGGTTGCAGGATCTCGTCAAGCTGACGAATCCGCAACCGGATTGGCATATGCTGGATGTTGCCACGGGTGGCGGGCATACGGCGCTCGCCTTCGCGCCACACGTCGCACAGGTGACCGCGACCGATTTCACTCCGCCGATGCTTGCTGTCGCCCGTCGGTTTATCACAGCGCAGGGCCGCGCAAACGTGCGCTACGCCGTTGCCGATGCCGAACGCCTGCCCGTCGCCGCGCACAGTTTGGATTGTGTGACGTGTCGGGTAGCCGCGCACCACTTCCCTGATATTTTCGCCTTCGTGCGGCAGGCATATCGCACGCTGAAGCCGGGCGGGGTGCTGGTCGTACACGATCATGTGATGCCCGCCGATGACGCGGCGGCACGCTACGTGAATGCCTACGAAAAATTGCGCGATCCCGCCCATGCGCGCGCCCTGACAGAATACGAATGGCGCGGCACTATCTTGGATGCGGGCTTTACGATCACGCATATCGAACAGCGCACGATACAACACCAGCTTTACCCGTGGGCACAGCGGCAGAATTGCGATGATGACACAATCGAACGCTTACAGGTGATGTTGTTGCGCGCTCCCCAAACAGTCGCGGCGTGGCTCCAACCTCAGCACGCTGGCACAGCATCCGCGACCTATACCGATCATCATATCATCATCATAGGACAGAAACCGAATGGATAAAACCTTCTGGCACGAGATTATCGACAACGATTATGAACTGCCCGACGATCAAGATTTGGTCAAGCTGACGAAAGAGTTGCTGGAGTATCTATCATCGCCCGATCCTGAATTGCGCGATGAGTTTGCCTATGGCATTCTCGCACGCTGGATTGTCAACTATCGCTATCACGATCACGATGATTTGCTCGACATTTACCCAATCCTGATGCAACAGATGCAGTATCAGATCGGCGTAGCAGGGGATGATACGGTGTTCATGCGCTCTTACTCGGCATTAGTGCTGTCGTTGATCGTCTATCGCGATATTCGTGAGGGCTTCTTGACGGAACTCGACCTACAAGCGATTTTGCGTACCGCGCTCGATTACCTGCGTCAAGAGAAAGATACCCGCGCACATGTCGCTGGCAAGGGCTGGGCGACGGCGATCGGCAATGCCTGCGACGTGCTGAAGTTCATCGTGCGCCATGAGTTGCTCTCATCGGCGGATGTGGTGCAGGTCTTGCGTGCCATCGCTGATAAAGTGCTACAACCGACCGACGCACCTTATGACCACGACGAAGAAGAACGCCTCGCGCGGGTGGTTACATCAGCACTGATGCGCGACGCACTCTCATCAATGGAAATGATCGATTGGTTGCAGACCTTCACTGCGTGGCGCGACGACCATCGCATCGAAGCGAATTATGACTACGAGTCGAACGTCATCTACCAGAATAGCAAGCGTTTTTTGTGGGCGGTCTATATTCAGCTTCAATTAGCGCCGCGCCTGCCGTATACCGTGCAGGAATTTGAGCCGGAGTTATTGCGGGCACTGCGGAAGTTCAGTTTGTGATCCGCCCCTATCTGTTAGATCGCCCCGCGCTTGCTCGGGATGCCATCAGGCGCTGGCAATCGCCTTCTCGATGAGTTCGGCGGCCCGCGCGACCCCGCCATAGGATGCCATTTGTTCGGCGAAGCGTTGCGCGTTCTGGCGCACGAAATCGGCATCCATGATGGCTTTCGCGCCCTCTTGCAATTGTCCTTGTCGCACGTCATGCGCGCTCAGGTTCAGCCCGATTTTGATCTGTGCCACGCGCCGCGCCTGTATCCGCTGGTCAGCCGCATGTGGGACGACAATCTGCGGGACTCCGTGCGTCACGGCGTAATGGGTCGTCCCCATGCCGCCATGATGAATCATCAGTTTGCTTCGTGGCAACACATGATCGAAGGGCGCCCAGGTCAGCAAGCGTGTGCCACCCGGCAGGGCGCGTTTCAATTCGGCTTTCTTATCCGGTTCGATCGGTTGCCAGCCAACGACGACGATCGGCAGGAGCTTAGCCTGTGCCGCCGCGATTGCCGCCCAACTGAAGAAACCCAGATCGCCAGTAAAGACCGTGCCGAGCGTGATTAATGCCAGCGGAATCCCGCTCGGGATGTCTGTCAGCCAATCGGGGGGTGGGGTCGTCGCGGGCTGTTTTGTGCCGCCGACGAACTTTGTCTGTGCAAGCATTGTGCCGCCGTCGTTCGCGTACCAATCCGGTGTGAAGTACGTCATGTGCAGATACGGGCTGATGATCGACGGCGTTGACCCTTTGCTGAAATACGTGCCATCGAGATCGAATTTTTCGCACAGGCGCTGGATGCGCTGTTGGCTGTCGCTACTTAAATCGCGCTG
>DAOTTV010000145.1:0-36208 GCA_034437755.1 Anaerolineae bacterium
AATGGCAAGCAATATAACACAAAACTTAGTTCTGCTTCTGCGCTTTGGTTTGCTGTGCTGGTTCTTGGGCACGATCACACCTCATACTGGCGATGCTCAGCCCGATATTGATCCGTGTGTTGCCATCGTCGGCGACTCGATTCCGTTCGGGACATTCGTCGTCGAGGTGCCGGGCTTCGGCTTTCCGGTCGTCCGGGGCGAGTCCTTCAGCCTCGTCTTTGATACGTACTTGAACGAGCAGGATGTCGCGCACATTAGCATCAATGATCTGAGCGTTCCCGCCGCTTCGTTAAACGCAGAGGCGGCGATTTACTTCGGCGGGACACTACAGGCGCTCTACTTGCGGGCGAACCCCTGTCGTTATATTGTGTTCTTCCCGTGGATTAACGATTTGCCGTCGGCTACGACTGCCAATCCCGGCGAGCAATACGTCGCTAATTTACAAGGCCTGCAAGCGACCTTGCCCGCCGACGTTCACAGTATTATCCTCAACTTTTACACGTTCCCCGTGACAGATTTAGGCACACGCATCTACGGCACGAGCATCCAACCCGACGTTGTCACTGCTATCAACGAGCGCCTCGCACAAGCCTGTGCGGATGAGCAGTTCGCGCCGAATACATCCTGTCTCGATCTCAACGCTCAGATGCAACCGATTGACTCCTACGTGGTATCAACCCTCACGCGCGACGGGTTTTACGCGAATGATTATCGCCCCGTACAAGAGGCAGATTGGTCGATATTCGATCAATACTGGACGACTGACCCGACGGCTGTCATCAGCGCGGATGCCATCCATCTCAACGCTGAGGGCAAATATCGTGTCGCAACTTTGCTCTACGAGCATATCAAGATGCTTGATCCGCGTTTCTTCATCTGGTCATTTGATCCTTAACATCATGCTTGACTTTGCTATGCGATCGTGCTACTCTTCTGATCAGTGCGAGTGTAGCTCAGTTGGTAGAGCATTTGCTTCCCAAGCAAAGGGTCACGGGTTCGAATCCCGTTACTCGCTCAAAAAGGCGCTCACAGATGTGGGCGCTTTGTTGTTGTACCCTAGGATTGACGCATCATCCCCACCCGATTAGAATAGTTGGGTTTAGAATTCAGACAGAAAATAAGGCGACCCAAAGCGTACGCGTGGGGTCTATTGAAGGAGTTTAATTGTGGCAGAGTTCAACTTACAAGTGCAAAAGCGCACCGTCAAAGGTAAGAAGGTCAGTACCCTGCGGAATGCAGGTTATGTGCCAGCATCCATTTACGGCCCGTTGATCGACCCAGTCAAGATTCAAGTAGATTATCGTGAGCTAGAGCTAACCCTGCGTGATGCCGGTGGGACAAACGTGATCGACATTGCGGTTGAAGATGGCGAGACCTATCCGGTACTCGCGCGTGAAGTTCAGCGCGACATCATTCGCGGCGATATTCTACATGTCGATTTCTTCTCGCCGGATATGAACAAGAAAATCCGCGCGAACGTGCGCCTCGTCATTGAAGGGCAAAGCCCGCTGGTGGCATCGCGTAAGGGTATTATGATTACCGGCCCCAACAGCATCACGGTTGAGATGTTGCCGTCGAACTTGATCAACGAAGTGAGCGTTGATGTCAGCCAGCTCACCGAGATGGGCGCGACGATCGAAGTCAAGGACTTGCCGATTAGTGAGGGCATCACGGTCATCAACGATCCTGATGAGATGATCGCCCGTATTGTCCAACCGTCTGCCGCCCGTGCCGCCGAGATGAAATCCCTGCTTGAAGGCGCAACCGCTACCGAAGGCGAAGAAGGCGAACTGGAAGGTGAAGGCGAAGAAGGCGAACTGGAAGGTGAAGGCGAAGAATAAGCCCGATACACGACCAAGCCAAACGGGACGATCAACCGACCGTCCCGTTTTTGATTCCTGTGCTTGATCGTGCGTCACTCAGTCGGCTTGATGTCCGTTCTGGCTAGCGGTATCCATATCACTGTCGATCTCGATGGCGATCTCGTCTTCGTCATCGCCCTCTTGTAAGCTCGCAGTGCCGACGACTTCATCGCCTTCGCTCAGATTCATGACTTTCACGCCCATTGTCGTGCGGCTCGTCTCGCGGATCGAATCAACAGTTGTGCGGATGACGATGCCAGCACGCGTGATGAGCATGATCTCGTTCTCATCGTTGACCAAGCACATCGACACGATGCGACCGGTCTTATCGTTGCGGGCAATCGTGCGTGATCCGAGACCATAACGCGCCTGCGCCGAATATTGATCGAGCGGTGTGCGCTTGCCGTAGCCCTTGCGCGTGATGACCAGTACATGCGTGTGCGTGTCCGGCTCAATCACGTCCATCCCCGCGACGAAATCATCATCAACGAGTTTGATCGCGTTGACCCCGCCCGCACTGCGCCCCATCACCCGCACTTCTTCTTCGTTGAAGCGAATACTCTGCCCGCTTTCCGTGACGATGAGAATATCCTGATGACCCGTCGTATATTTGACCCACGCCAGCACGTCATCCTCGTTTAAGCTGATGGCGATCAGACCGCTTGGGCGTACAGACTCGAACTCGTCCAGTTGCACGCGCTTGATGCGCCCCTGACGGGTTGCCATCACGAAGTAAGCGTCTTCTAGCTCGAAATCGCTGATAGGCACGACGGCGGTGATGTATTCGCCCTGTGCTAAATTGAGAACGGAGTGAATCAGCGTGCCCCGATTGGCGCGCCCCGTCTCAGGGATGCTATAGGCTTTGGTGCTGTAGACCTTGCCGGCATCGCTGAAGAACAGCAGGTGATCGCGATTGTTGGCGGCGAACATATCGATCAGCGCATCTTCATCCTTGGTAGACATGCCAATCACACCCTTGCCCCCGCGCTTCTGTGCTTTATACAGGCGTGCCGGCACGCGCTTGATATACCCGCGCTGGGTGAGCGAGATCACGACTTGCTCTTGTCGGTAGAGCGCATCTTCATCCAGATCAGCATTGCCGTATTCCACGCTTGAGCGCCGTTCGTCGCCGTATTCTTCGGCAATCTCGTTGATGTCCTCGCGGATCACGCTCAAAATCTTCTGAGGATCGCTCAATAAGTCTTCGAGATATTCAATTCGTGCTTGCACCTCGTCGTACTCATCCTGTAATTTCTGCCGTTCGAGCGCGGCGAGGCGGCGCAACTGCATATCGAGAATCGCATTCGCTTGAATTTCGGTCAGCTCAAAACGATTCTGCAATTGGGCGCGGGCTGTGTCGACATCTGGCGAACTGCGAATCGTCTGGATGACCAGATCAATATTCGAGACGGCTTTTAGCAAGCCCAGCAAGACGTGTGCACGGGCACGCAACTTGTTCAACTCATATTCACTGCGCCGCACGATGACATCGTAGCGATGCTCGATGTAGATCTGTAGCGATCGGCGTAGGCTCAGGTTACGCGGCTCATTGTTGACCAAGGCCAGCATTTGCATGCTATAGTACGTCTGTAATTGCGTATACTTGAATAGCTGGCTGACGATCGTCTGCGGTTGCGCGTATTTCTTCAGTTCGACCACCATCCGCAAGCCATCGCGATCGGATTCATCGCGCAGATCGCGCACGCCTTCCAAGCGTCTATCGCGCACGAGGCCGACAATGCGCTCGATAATCAGCGTCTTGCTCACCTGATACGGAATCGATGTGAAGACGATGCGGAAGGACTCGTTCGGCGCTTCTTCGATTTCGTACGTCGAGCGGATGGCGACGCGCCCCTTGCCGGTGGTGTAGGCTTCTTTCAGGTCATCGCCGATGATGATCGTCGCACCGGTCGGGAAGTCCGGCCCTTTGACGAATGCCATCAAATCATCGACTGTGATGTCATCCACATGATCATAATTGTCAATCATATAGGTGATGGCATCGGCGAGTTCGCGCAGGTTGTGGGGGGGGATGTTGGTCGCCATGCCAACGGCGATCCCGCTTGCGCCGTTCAGCAAGAGATTGGGCAGGCGTGCCGGCAACACGATCGGTTCCGTGGTTGATCCGTCGTAATTTTCGGCAAAATCGACCGTATCCATGTTGATATCGGTCAGCATCTCCTCAGCGATGGCGTTCAGCTTGGCTTCGGTATAGCGCATCGCCGCTTGGCTATCGCCATCAATACTCCCGAAGTTGCCCTGACCGTTGACCAGCGGATAACGCAAGCTAAAATCCTGCGCCATCCGCACCATCGCATCGTATACCGCACTATCGCCGTGCGGGTGATACTTCCCTAACACCTCGCCGACGATACGCGCACTCTTACGATGGGGGCCGTTTGATCGTAGCCCCATGTCGTACATAGCGTATAAAATCCGCCGATGAACGGGTTTCATACCGTCACGGGCATCAGGTAGGGCGCGACTGACGATCACGCTCATGGCATAATCGAGATAACTGCCGCGCATCTCCTCGTTGATGTTGATAGGTCGAATATTTCCGATATTTTCCATAGAGTGGATGCAACGCGGGGTTGCATATCTCCTTTCAAAACGCTCAACACCCCATCGGCATCGGCGGGATGATGAAGGATGGTGTCACGTTAACTGTCGAGTTTGGATGATCTGTTACGGGTGTGATCACATCATGGATTTCCGCGTATAAGATGAGCACAATGATTGCTACCATGACGGCATTTTTTCACCCTAAAGAACAGTTAATATTATAACAGATTTTGCCTATTTTGCGAACAGGTGGCTTGGATGATTGTCACACGATTTGGGATATATAGCGGGCGCGATTTGGGATAAATTTGGGATATATGCCAGCGACGAAACCCGATCTTGCCCCTCGCCAAAATTCGTTTTCTGCGATATAACAGTGCGATAAAAATTGAGGCCCTTTGGGATGTTGCGTGGTTTTTGTTGCAGGGGCTTTGCCCCCGCATCCCTACAAGGAACTTTCGTTCCTTGACCTTGTTCATTTTGAACGCATAGCGTTCAAAAAACAAAAGTTTTTGGCGTTCCCTTTTTTCAAAAAGGAGACAAAAAGAGTTTGACCACGCAAGATACGAAAAAACCAAAATTGAATACCTTATTGCAAATTAGGATTTTAACAATGAGACGCATCTTGAATATTTTGTTAGTCACCGCCGGCGTGGTGATTTTATTCGGCGTGGTAGCCGCGATCGTTGTCCGCAGTTGGCTGGTCGCCCCCTTGCCCGATCACGATGGGACGGTCGATGTCCCACAACTCGATGATCGTGTCGAAATCATCCGCGACTCAAGCGGTATCCCCCACATTTACGCCAGCACCGTCCACGACTTGCGCTTCGCACAGGGCTATGTGCATGCCCAAGATCGCTGGTGGCAGATGGAATTTTCCCGTCATATTGGCAAGGGACGCATACAGGAACTCACCGGACGTAACGAGAGCTTGATGAGTACCGATGTCTTCATACGCACCGTCGGCTGGGAGCGCGCCGCCCAGCGCGATCTCGACGCGCTACCGGATGCCGTGCGTGCTGAGTTACAAACATTTGCCGATGGCGTGAACGCTTACATTCAGTCGCGTTCGGCTAACCAATTAGCGCTAGAATATCGCATCCTCGGGCTGACGGGAGTCGAAATCGACGTAGAGGCGTGGACACCGCTCGATACGCTGGTGTGGACGAAAGTGATGGCGTGGGACTTGAGCGGCAACCGAACTGGCGAGTTGTTCCGCTCGCGTTTGCTCGGTAGCCTCGACGCGGATTTGGTCGATAGTTACATACAGGATTTCCCCTATGATACCCACCCGACGATTGTCACTGAGGCTGATCTGCCTGCCAGCGGCACCTTTGGCGATCCGGTCGATACGGCGGGTATTATCGGCGCGGATGTTCGTCTCGCCGGTAATCTCGATATGGGTACGGGCTTCCTGTTCGGTCATGGTGAGGGCATTGGCAGTAACAATTGGGCCGTCTCTGGCGATCGAACCGCTAGCGGTGCGCCTTTGCTCGCGGATGACCCGCATCTCGGTATCCAGATGCCGTCTATCTGGTACGAAATTGGCTTGTATTGCCAGCCGGTTAGCGACGACTGCCCATATCAAGTGCGCGGGTTTGCGTTTCCGGCATCGCCGCTCGTCATTCTTGGTCACAATGATCGTATTGCGTGGGGCGTGACAACCAACACATGGGATACGCAGGACTTGTACCGCATCACCGTCAACCCGGATAACCCCCTGCAATACGAATACGATGGCGAATGGCGTGATATGACGATGCACGAGGAGACGCTCTTGTTCGGCGATGACGCTGAACCGGTGACGCTCACCGTGCGCGAGACGCACTTCGGCCCTATCATGACCGATAACGTGATTGACGATGAGACGGGCGCATTATCCGGTTTGGTCAATGACGATAACGTATTCGCCATGCGCTGGACAGCTTACGAACCTTCGACCCTCGTACAAGCCCTGATCCAACTCAATCAGGCGCAAAACTGGGACGATTTCCGTGTGGCAATGGCATACTGGGACTCGCCATCGCAGAATTTCGTCTATGCGGATGTTGATGGCAACATCGGCTATCAAACGCCGGGCAATGTCCCCATTCGTGCGCGTGGACATACGGGTATGCTACCCGTTGATGGCAGTACATCGCAGTACGAATGGTTAGGCTATGTCCCCTATGAATATCTGCCGAGTGTCTTGAACCCTGAGCGCGGTTATATTCAATCTGCTAATCAAGCGACGGTGCCGCTCGCCTATTACGAGTATCTGCGGGCTGAATTGGGCGATCAATTCGGGGACGACGCGCATTATCGCTTCGGCTATAACTTCGCCGCCGGTTATCGCGGTCAGCGCATCGTTGAGATGCTAGAAGCCACAGACCAGCACACCCCCTTGACCTTTGCTGAGATGCAAGGCGATAACAAAATGCTCGTGGCAGAAGCGATCGCGCCCTATCTCGCGGCGATTGATATGGGTAGCGAGACCTACAATGAGATGCGCGATTGGATGCTGGATTGGGATTATCAATTGCACATGGATAGCACACAGGCGGCATTGTTCATGCACGTCTGGCTGAATTTGATGGAGGCGATCTACGAAGATCAACTCGCCGATAACGGCACGCCCTCCGGCACTAATAGCAATATGTGGACGACGACTATTCTGCTTGAGCAACCGGATAACATCTGGTGGGATGACGTGACGACCGCTGATATAACCGAAACGCGCGATGACATCCTGCGGACAGCTTTTGTCACAGGTTATGACGAGACAGTTACACGCTTAGGCGCTGACCGTACAGCGTGGGCCTGGGGAGATTTACACGTCTCTAACTTCATCAGCAACCCGCTCGGCGCGAGTGGCATAACTGTCATCGAGAACTTGTTCAACGTCACAGGAAGACCGACAAGCGGCGGCGGGGCAACGCTCAA
The DNA here is from genome assembly GCA_034437755.1 of Anaerolineae bacterium. GTDB lineage: Bacteria > Chloroflexota > Anaerolineae > Aggregatilineales > Phototrophicaceae > JAUZRW01. Next base: position 7,350 of record DAOTTV010000145.1, read on the forward strand.
CGCGACGCGCTGGCGGTCGCCGGAAGATTTTGCGGTTGCGAGTGTGCCATCCATGCGGATGATCGTTGACTTCAGCGATTTCGGCAATAATCTCAGCATCCACACGACCGGGCAGAGCGGACATCCGATGAGTTCGCATTATAGCGACATGGTGGACGAATGGCGCAACATCGACTATCGACCGATGTTGTTCGATCGTCAGGCGATCCTCGACGATGCCGCCGCGACCTTGATCCTGCAACCGACATCCTAGCGGATATAGCGCGGGCGCGCTTGTTGCGCCCGTGTGTGCTTTACAAAATCCGTCCGGTGGTAATCAAGAGTAAGATGCCGACGACCAACACCGTGAAGAATAATAAGACCGATAGCAAGGCGCGTTCGCCAGCTGTCATGCCTAAAAATTTGCTCGTGGCCTGTGTGTTCGCGGATGTGCTGGCGAGTTCATCGTTGGGCAGGGTATTATCTCGCGCGGCGGTCGTCTCATCACCGAAGATGTCGTCGAGGTTGGTATCCTCGTCCTCTTCATCGAACAGCGCACGTAAATCGTCGTCTTGGTTGGTCATGTCTTGTCCTCCTGTGGGTAGTGATCACGCTAGCATTGTAGCATAGATCGCCTCAACTGGCGCGCAACCACGTTCCGTTCACCAGATTGAACAGCACGAGTTGTTCTTCGACCGTCTCGCCGCGAATCACTTGCACCCGCGCCTGCAACTGTGGCGTGAGCGCGTTACTGATGGTGATATAGGCTTCTAACACGCGATACGCAGGTGGATTGTTGGCATTGAAGCGATCATACGCAATCGCCGTGATGCTACTATCGCGCAAATCGTAGAGCGTGCGCCAGTTGGCTTCGTCACTGCGCCGGATGAGATCGGCTTCGGTCTGCAAGCGCCACCCGACGAAATCGCGCCAATCGGCGTTGATGTCGGTGAGCGTCGTTGTATCGGTGACCTGTGTCAGGACGCTCAGAGTCGCATTGGCTTGGAGCGCGCGCAGGGTCGCTGGCAAAATCGATCGGTCATAATTGTTAATCAGGCTATCGATCAGGTGCGTCTCCGGATTCAATTGCATGAAGCGCCCTGTCAGCCAGGCGACGATCGACGTACGCAGGTAATACGCATCGCCGGGATAGCGCACATCAGCGACGGTCATCGTCGTATCAACGAGGCGGTTGGCGAGTAAAGTCGCTAGATCAAGCTGATATTGTTGATCGAAGGGCAGGTCAGCCCGTGCGCGATCACGATAAGGCGAGCGCACGATCAAGCGTTGCGGGTCGCGCTCATCCCATGCAATCGGTGGCACGTTATTGGTGACAATATCGACCGTGAGTGGCGTGACACGCGCACAATCGAACAGGGCGCACCCGTCGTCTAGCCAGTCGGTCAAGTGCTGGGCGAGGCGCTGGGCGACTGCTTCATCCAGCGTGCGATAATTGATCGTATAACGCTCAGTGCTGATACTGGCGGAGTCGCCCCAGAATTCGTAATCCGGCGGCACATGCGCCCAGTAGCGGCGAATATCATCCAGATTGCCAGCATCATCATAAATGCGCTCGACGTAATACCAGTAAAACCACGTTTGCACATACGGCACACCGTCGATGATCTCCTGCACTTGTACCCGTGCGCGGCGATCGACGAGGGTCGTGTCGAGGATGTGTCCCGTCAGTGTAATGTCCGCTTCCAGCTTCAGGCTTTGATAGGTATCGAAGCGTTGCGTCTGGTCAACCAGCCATTCGTCATCGGCACTGCGCTGGAAGCTCATGAATTCGTCGTAATTGCCGATACGCAATGCCGCAACTTCGGCTCGTACCGTATTCGTAAGAACTGTTTCTAACTGATCGTTGACGGTGTTCCAGCGCCAGTAAATCCCGTAAGCGATAGCGCTGATCGCCCCTAAAAATAAGATGACCACCAGCAACAAGCGCAAAAATCCGCCATAGCGGGCACGGCGGTTGCGAGGATCTTCTGTGTGTTGGCGCTGTTTGCCCTGTTCGGAATCAATATCCCAATCGAGCTTGATGCTCATGAATGCTTGTCCTCAAGTCTGCGCGTCAATCAAGCTGACATCACCTGCCAGCACGCGCCGAATCCTATCATCTGCGCTTTTGATGAGCAATGCTCCGCTACTATCGACGGTTTGGGCAATGCCTGTCACGCCTTCCACATCCACGCGCTGACCGAGCGTGTTCAAGCGGGCTTCCCACGTTGTGAATAGTTCGTTGCCGTCGATGCGTTCATACCAATAGGCGATACGCGCCATCAAATGGGCGATGAGGTCAGCGCGGTTGAGTGTCTCGCCTGTTTCGCCTTCGAGATTGGTTGCAATTGGTGCGATGTCGTCTGTGAACTGTACGCGCACGTTCACGCCCATGCCCAATATCACGCCGATGAGGTCGCCAGCGTCCCACACGGCTTCCGGCAAAATCCCCGATACTTTCTTGCCGTCGATTTGCACATCATTGGGCCACTTGATACCCACGCCCGTAATGCCGAGATGCTGACACAGGTCATAAACCGCGAGTGCGCCAATCATGCTGATGCGGTGCGCTTGTTGCGGGGTCGGCTTGAGAATGACGGACATCGCAATCGCCACGCCTGCGGGGGTATGCCACACGCGCCCCTTACGCCCGCGCCCTTTGCGTTGCTCATCGGCAATCACCACGAATAGCGCATCTGCTCCGCGTTTGAGTTGTGCCTGTGCTTCGTCGTTGGTGCTATCAAGCGTGGCACGATAGTGAAACGGATAATTGAGTTGTTGCTGTAGCGATAAATTATCCATTATTGTGGGACATCTTTCTCGTTCGCTTCACTGTCATCGCCGCCAAAGCCGAGTGCGCCCCCGATAATCGCGAGGATGCCCATCACAACTGCGACCAGCAAGCCCGCTAAGCCCAGCGGGGCGTTATCGTCATCAGCATCGCTATCGGACTGCGCCTGTGCTTGGGCAGTTTGGGTCGCATTACGCACGAGAGCCGTCGCGCTTTCCTGTGCGCTGATGTCGCCCTGTGGCGTATCGGTAATCGGCACGGCGGTATTCCCCGTGAAGGCCTCAGCCGTTTGTGTGGCTTCGCGCACCAATGCCGTTGATGTCAGTTGGAAGGAGTCATAGTTGCCGTCATCGACTGTCGGCGGCGGTTGTTGTGCCTGTGCGGTTTGCGTGGCTTCGCGGGCGATGGCGGTTCCAGTGGCGTTGTAATCGGGCGGGGGGTCTTGGGCTTGGAGCATGAGGCTGAGGCTGGCGATAGTGCTGAGCGCGATAACCACTAGAATGCGTAGGCGCATGGCAGTTGTCTCCTGCGATAAGATAATTAGCATGAACGGGCAACCGTTCGGCGGGTGTTCAAACTCATTGTAACGTCAGTGACCGCTTATGCCCATGACGGACACCTTGTTGATGCAGATTGCCCGCTATATCATTGTGTAAAGGTAACTACTCAGGTATGGATATTATTTTCATGGGGTTCCACCCCACACCACTTTTTGCAAAAAGTGGGCAAAAATTTGCTCTTGCCGAACGCGAAGCGTTCGGCGGATACAGGTTCAAAGGACGATAGTCCTTTGTGGGAGTTCGGGGGCAAAGCCCCTGAGTAATTACGTGTAAAGTATTAATTTTAGACAACTAACAAATTTTAAACAGAGGATTCCTCTATGGCTGATAAAAATAAACGTGAACCTGTGATTTTGTCGGCGGCGCGTACCCCACAGGGTAAATTGATGGGCGCGCTGAGTAGCATGAGTGCCGCCGAAATTGGTCAGGTGGCATTCGGTGCGGCAGTCGAACGTGCAGGCATTAATGCCGAAGATGTCGATGAAGTGATGGTCGGCAATGTCGTCAGCGGTGGTGTGGGGCAGGCACTCCCGCGACAAATCAGCATCAACGCCGGTATCCCCGATCATGTCGGTGGCGTGGCGATCAACAAAGTCTGTGGGAGCGGGCTCAAGAGTGTGATGCTGGCATCGTCTGCGATCAAAGCCGAAGATGGCGATCTGTTCGTGACCGGCGGTGTCGAGAGCATGAGTAACGCGCCGCATCTCGCACGGGTGCGTGGCGGTGCGAAATTCGGCGGTGTCAACCTCGAAGATGCGCTGGAAACCGATGGCTTGCGCGATACCTTCAACGATTGGATGATGGGTAACGCGGCAGAATTCATTGGTAAGCAACTGGAAGTCACCCGCGAAGAGATGGATGAGTTCGCCTATCGCAGTCATAAGCTGGCACATGAAGCCACCACAGCGGGCAAATTCAACCAGGAGATTGTGCCGATCACGATCAAGACGCGCAAGGGCGAGTTCGTGGTCGATAGCGATGAAGCGATCCGCCCCGAGACATCGCCAGAGGTGCTGGCGAAACTGCGTCCGGCATTCGAGCAGGATGGGCAAGTTACGGCCGGGAATGCGCCAGGGTTGAACGACGGCTCAGCGGCGGTTGTGGTCGCTAGCCGCGATTATGCCGAGCGTAACGGACATGCACCCCTCGCGCGCATCGTCGGCTACGGACAGGCGGCAGTCGAACCGAAGTGGATCTTCTACGCGCCGGTGAAAGCCGTGCCGATTGCGCTCGAACGCGCGGGTTGGACGCATGCCGAAGTTGATCTGTACGAATTCAACGAGGCATTCGCGGCGCAGGTATTAGCCGATATGCGCGGCTTAGAGCGTGATGGCTACCCGATCCCACTGGAGAAGATCAACGTGCATGGCGGCGCAATTGCGCTCGGTCATCCACTGGGAGCGAGTGGCGCGCGCGTGCTGGTGACGCTTATCCACGCGCTGAAAGATCAAGGCTTGAGCAAAGGCGTTGCCGCGCTGTGCCTAGGCGGTGGCGAAGCTGTGGCGATGGCGGTTGAAATCGAACAATAACCCCGACAAAACATCTCACGCGCGCTCGCACTCGTCACACGGGTGTAAGGGCGCGTGTTGCTCGCGTTTCTATTGACTTGTATCATCTGCTTCTCATCAAATAGCCTCTCCCACCGATGACCATCCCTGTGTAGACTATAAGCGCAACAATATCATGCCTTGGGCTTTGATCGAATTCGATTGATTCCTTGTGAGGAAAGCCCACACCCACCGTGTACATACAACTGCACTGCTATCACTACTGAAGGTTAACCGATGACGCAGCGACCGGAACAGCAGAATACGTCGGCGTGCATCCAACGCGCCCTCGCGGGTGACCAGACCGCTTATGCTGAGTTATACAATCAGTACGCGCAGGGCATCTATCGCTTGTGCTACAGTTTGGTACTCAACAAGCAGGATGCCGAGGATGTGATGCAAGAGTCGTTTGTGTATGCATTCAAGAACTTACATCGCTTTGACCCTGATAAAGCGTCGTTTAAAACTTGGCTTTATACGATTACCGTCAGCCGTTGTCGCAATACATATCGGCGTAAACGCTTGCCACTGGTCGATCTCTCGCAAGTGTTACAATTGCAAATTGCCGCGCCGAATACCAACACGCCCGAAGCCGCTCTCGCCCGTCGCGAGTCGATTGATGCGATCCGGGATGCGCTCGTCGCGCTCTCGCCGATCCTGCGCGAGGCGATTGTCCTGCGTTACGGGCACGGCTTGACCTATCGTGAGATGGCAGAAGTCGCCGGTTGTCCCCAGAAGACCGCCGAGAGTCGCGTGCGCCTCGCGCACCAAAAGCTCAAAGACGTATTGCGTCCGGTGGGGCGTGGCTTGCTGGAAGAACTGCTGTGGATTGAATGAGGGACTGATCCTGATGTGTATACAGTGCGGAGTCTGTACAGAATAGAAAAAACATGATGTTGACTTACCTGAGATACCGATACGTCAAGTCGCAGATGGTGGCATACGTCAATGGCGAACTGGCACCCCAGCAACGGCGTTTCGTCGCCCGTATGATCGAGCAGGATGACCGCTGTTATACGGAATACATACGCCAGCGCGAGACCCAGCGCGAACTCGAACGCGGCTTGCCGATGTTCGGGCGGGCTGATACCCGCCAATTGGATGCGCTGTGGCACGATATACAAGCCGAGCTAGACACATCCCCGACACCCGATCCGCGCTCACAGGAGACATCGGGCTTATCGCTGGGCTATGGGCTGGCAGTCGGGCTATGTGCGATGGCTTTGCTCTTGCCCGTCATCTTCGACACCCATAAGGCGAGTGCGCTGGATATACCGCAACAACCCGCGCCGGCTTTCGAGGCGACGGTGACCGTGCCCCAGTACACCGATGAACAGAAAGTGGCAACCGTCAGCACCGATACGATTCAGACGGGTCTCATCCCGCTACAAGCCGAGCGTGTGCATCTACAACACACGCCAGAACCAAATACGTCAACGCCCTGATGATTTGTGACCGCGAGGACATATGACGACATACAACACTAACCCGAACAACCAGACGAACTTATTCACCCGTTCTTTCAGCATCAATTGGGAAGTCGCGCTCTACATCACGATTTTCCTGCTCGCGCTCTTCACGCGCTTCTACATACTGGGCGATCGCGCGATGAGCCACGACGAGAGCCTGCACACGCGCTACTCGTGGAATCTCTCAGAAGAGGGTAATTTCCAGCATACGCCGCTGATGCACGGCCCAATCTTGTTCCATGCGACGGCGTTCTTTTACACGCTCTTCGGCGATAACGATTTCACGTCGCGCATTTACACATCACTCTTGAGTGTCCTGCTGGTGATGTCGCCCTTGCTTTTCCGACGATGGCTGGGCAGGTGGGGCACGATACTCGCGAGTCTCATGTTTTTGATGTCGCCGCTGATTTTGTATTACGGGCGTTATATCCGGCACGATACACCGTCGATACTTGCCGCGATCATCATGATGTGGGCGATATTGATGTATCTCAGCGGGCCGGATAACCAGCGCCGACGATCGCACTGGTTGTATATCATCGCCGCGTCGATGGTCTGGAATCTCGGCTCGAAGGAGACGGCCTTCATCTACATCGCGATCTTCGGCATTTTCTTAGCAATTTACTTCTTCGTGCGCCTGTTCCAGTATCTCACTGATACACCGATGAAGCCCTTTTACTACATCAGCATGATCGGCGTGTTTCTCGGTGGGGTCATGTCGTTGGGGATGTATATCATCCTCGATGTTGTGCAGTTCGATATGTTCTCCGGTGGCGCGCAAGCCTTCGCCCAGCTCGCCGCATACGATCAAGCGTGGTTCTTCATCTGGACGGCGATTGCGATCAGCGTGGTGATTGCCATCGCGCTGGGGACGTTGTTCTGGGTCTATCGCGATCGACCGTCGCGCATCCCCTGGGGCGATGTTGTCGCTTTGTTGGGGGTCGCGCTGGTGATTTGCTTCTTGCTGGTGGCCTTCGAGGAAATCTCGCACACGCCCCCTACATCGACCGAACCCGCTGTGCCGTCTGTGCCGGGTGCAGATGGCGACGTTGTCGAGAACCCATCGACGATCACATGGGCACCGATGATACTCGTCTGGGGTGGGGCGATTGCGTCGTTCGTGTTCTTGTTCTTCACCCGTCGCACAGGCGATAACGACGAAGAAAAAGACAAATACGGGCGTGGCTTCTGGGGGACGCTGGACTTATTCCCTGAAGCGGATTTGCTGATCGTCATCGGCACGCTGATCTTGCCGTGGGCGACAGCCTTTGTGCCATATCTGATGGGCGGGACAAGTACCGATCACGCAATGATTGCGTCGAGTATTCCCTTTGTGCAGGATTTCGTCGCGGCGTACATTCCGGGGGTGGCGACCGAAGCCCAAATCGGGGTTTTCCTGTTGCACTTCTGGGTGTGGTTGCCCTTGATGGCGCTCTCGATCACGATTGGCTTGATGTGGGACTGGAAACGCTGGTTGATCGCGTCGGCAATTTTCTATGCGATTTTCGCGTTCTTCTTCACGACCGTTTTCACCAATATCGCCGGATTGGCGACCGGTATGATTTACAGCCTCGGCTACTGGCTGGAGCAACAGGGCGTGCGTCGGGGTAGCCAACCGCAATACTACTACATGCTGATTATCATGCCCTTGTACGAATTCTTGCCGGTGATCGGCGGCGTGTTGTCGATGTTCGCCGGAATGATCTTCTTCTGGCGCAAGCGTCGCGACACCCATGAAACAGGCGATCAACTGCGTCATGTGACGCGGCTCGAAGCACGATTCGATGAATTACAAACGTCTGACGAGAGCAATCCTGAAGCAATCGACGACCTGCGCGCCCAACTCGATTATCAACCATCTGCGGGGCAACTGGCGCTACAGCATGATGCGAATACACGCTTGACCGAAGTCCCGTTCTTGATCTTCTTCGCGTGGTTGGCAATCTTCAATCTGGTGGGCTACAGCCTCGCTGGCGAGAAGATGCCATGGCTCGGCACACACCTGACCACGCCACTGATTATCCTGACTGCGTGGTTCTTCGGGCGTATCATTGATAAGATCGAATGGCGCAAGTTCCGCGAACACGGCTGGCTGACGAGCGCGATCCTAATCGCGGCTTTTGTCGGTCTGGCACGGGTGATCGGCCCGCTTCTGTTAGGCCCTGTACCCTTCGCTGGCACGACAACCGCGAATCTCGCAGATACTTACGAATGGTTGGCGGCTCTGCTAATCACCGTCGGCGCGTTCACGGCGGTCTTTTATCTCGTGCGCGTCGTCGGTTGGCGACATATCCGGCAGATGGTCGCCGTGTCGATCTTCATCCTGCTGGCGACGATCACCCTGCGCGCGGCGTGGATGGCATCCTTCATCAATCAGGATTATGCAACTGAATTCCTCGTCTACGCGCACGCCGCGCCGGGCGTGAAGTGGGTGCTGGAAGATATCGAAGAATTAAGCCTGCAAATGACAGATGGCTACGATCTGGCGATTGCCTACGATAATGAAGTCTCCTGGCCTTATAGCTGGTACTTCCGCAATTTCGAGAACGTGACTTATGTCGGCGAGAACCCGACCGTACAAAATCTGGAAGATGCGGTAGTGGTCGTCGTCGGTGCGGCGAATCTCGGCAAGGTCGAGCCGATTCTGGAAGATCGGTACATCCGCTACGATCACAATCGTCTGTGGTGGCCGATGCAAGATTACTTCTATCTTAACGCGAGTCGCGTCAATAACGCGCTCTCGCTCAATCCGGCTAACGAACAGGCATCACAAATCCGGCGGGGTATCTTCGACATCTGGTGGTCGCGTGATTATACGACCTATGGACTGGCGACAAATAAGGATTTCGACGTTGAAAACTGGCCCGTTGCCGATCGGATGCACTTCTACGTTCGCAAGGATTTTGCCGCTGAAACGTGGTCGTATGGGGTGGGTGAAGGCGGCGTGGTCAACCCGCTGAATGACATCGAAGTGAATCAGTGTACGGCGAACTGGCAATCGTATCCGGCGTTACTAGCGCTCGAAGCGCCCGATGGCTTGACTAATCCGCTCGGGCTGGCGATTGATCCCGACGGTAACTTGCACGTTGCCGAAGAGTTCGGTCATCAAATCTCGGTATTTGACGATCAAGATCGCTTCGTGCGCGCATATGGCGCACAGGGCAACAGCCTAACAGGTGAAATGCCACAGTTTGAACGTCCGAACGGGCTGGCGTTCTCGTCGGCAGGGACACTCTACGTGGCGGATACGTGGAATCACCGGATTCAGAGTTTCAGCGATGTCTTCCAGTTGCAAACGGTCTGGGGGCAGTACGGGGCGTTTAGCTTCGATGCGCCAGAAATCCCGACCGATGGCTTCTGGGGTCCGCGTGATGTGGCTGTCGATGCTGAAGGGCGCATCTTCGTCTCGGACACGGGTAACAAGCGCGTGCGCGTCTATCAGATTACCTCGGACGGTAGCGCACAACACATCTACGACATTGGCGCGGGTGGCAGTGCGCTGGGTGAACTGGATGAACCAAGCGGCTTAGCTGTTGCGGATGGCTTGCTCTACGTGGCAGATACGTGGAATCGGCGCGTGTCGGTCTTTAGCACAGGCGGTGCATTCGTCGATACCTTCCGCGTGCGCGGGTGGTATGAGGACTTGGGCAATCGTCCTTATGTGGCAGTTGATGCGGATCGTGACTTGCTGTACGTCACTGATCCGGACGCAGGTCGCGTGCTGGTGTATACCACCGCTGGCGATTGTGTCGGGTCGTTCGGGCAAGCCGCTGGCACAACGCCGACGCTGGGACAGTTTGACGTGGCGGCGGGCATCGCTGTCGACGATCAAGGCTTTGTCTATGTGACGGATAGCCAGCTTGGGCGCGTGCTGAAGTTCCAGCCTTTCCCGTATGACCCGTCTACCGCGCCAGAAGCGGACGCGAGCTTAGACGCTGACGATAGCGAGCCGGTACAAGACGAAAACGGCGGCGATGCCCCCTCTGAGTGAGGGGCTTGGTCGCACAATCGCATCAATCGAAGGGGGATGCGCCTTTGCTCATCCCCCTTTTGCGTGTTAGCGTGCTTAATCTAGCCCGACATCTCGCAAAACGTCGTTGACGTTGATATGCCCGCCTTCGGTGAGGACGAGCATCGCAGAGCCGAGAATGCTCACATCTTCGCTGATGGCGCTGGGGATAATCGGCGTGTCTTTCCAGTAATCGTCGTCGATTGTGTGGGTTTGTACCGTCGTGCGAATCTGATCGAAGAGCAGGTCGCCGATGTAGCTCACCCCGCCGCCGATGATGATGATCTCTGGGTTGAAGAGGTGCATCAGCGAGACGAGACCCAGTCCGACGATGCGTCCGGCACGTTCGACAATTTGCGTGGCGACGGTATCGCCATCGTTCGCCGCTGTGCCGATAATCTTCGCGTCGATGTCGTCTAGCGCGTGGTTGCACAGGTCAGAGATCGACGAAATGTCACCTTGCTGGATGCGCTCGCGTGCCTGTCGGGCGAGTGCCGGGCCGGCGGCTTCTTTCTCCAACGTTGAGATTCGCCCATCGACCATGATAATCACGTGTCCGGCTTCGGCGGCGAGCCCCGTTCGGCCCAGCACCAAGCGCCCATCGTTGATGATACCACTGCCGATACCCGTACTGATGGTGAGATAGATCGCATGACGCTTGCCTTTCGCATCGCCGACCGAGGCTTCTGCCAGCGCGGCGACGTTGGCATCGTTGCCGATGTAGACCGGCACGCCAAACGCCTCGGTGATGATGTCTGCCAGTGGCACGTCTTTCCAGCCTTTCAGGTTGGGCGGCGCGACGACGACTCCCGCCTTTGGATTGAGTGGCCCCGGTGCTGAGATGCCGATGCCGGCGACGGTCGATAAATCTTCTGGTAGCACGGTGCGAATGATAGTCTTGATGCGCCCTAGCACCGCGTCCAAGCCTTCGTCTGCCAGCGTCAATTTCTCAGTACGCTGGAGCATGTGCAATTGCTGGTCAAGCCGCGCCGCCCGTAGACGGGTACCACCTAAATCCACCCCGATAACGACTTGTGACATAAAATCCCTTTCTGCGCTAAATGCTGACAACTGTTCATGCCATCTGTTGAAGCCCATGGTCAGCAATGTTAGAATATAATATAGCTATTCTAAAGACGAATCACGTTCCCTTAAATAGTCATCAATAGGATAAAAGCGACATGGCAAAGGTTACGCCCGCCCGGCGGCAGTTCCTTGATATTAAAGCACAATATCCGGACTGTATCCTCATGTTCCGCATGGGCGATTTTTACGAAATGTTCGATGAAGATGCTGAAATCGCCGCCCGTGAGTTAGACATCACCCTCACCAACCGCAAACACAGCAAAAAGAGCGCTCCGGTGCCGATGGCAGGTGTGCCATATCACGCGGTTGATGGCTATATCCATCAGTTGATCGAAAAAGGCTATCACGTCGCCGTGTGCGATCAAGTCAGCGAACCGACCGGACGCGGCATTGTCGATCGTGAAGTGACGCGGGTCGTCACGCCCGGCACGCTGACCGAACCGGAATTGCTGGATACCGACAAGCCTAATTATCTGATGGCGGTCGTGCCGGTGGGCAGTGCCGATGGTGGACAGTGGCACAAGGCTGGGCTGGCGTTCGTCGATATTTCGACCGGACAATTTGAATGTACCCAACTGGATGGCGAAAACGTCGCCGTCGCCGTGCTGGAAGAACTGGCACGCCTGACCCCGCGTGAAGTCATCATGCCGGAAAGCTGGGTCGAACGGGGTGCGTCCCTGCCCGAAGGCATGCATCTGACCGCCGTACAGGACTGGACAGCCGAATTTGAGGGATGTGAACAACTATTGCAAGAGCATTTTCAAGTCTCCACGCTCGATGGCTATGGGCTAGGTGGGCGCAATGTCGCGGTCTGCGCGGCAGGCGCGATCGTGCAGTATCTACGCACGACCCAGCGCAATTCACTCGCACAGTTGACCACTGTTCGCACCTATTCAACCCAGCAATTCATGGTACTCGACCAGTTCACACGGCGTAATCTGGAACTGACGCAGACCATCCGCAGTGGCAAAATGCGCGGGAGCGTGCTGGGTGTGATCGATAAGACCGTCACGGCGATGGGCGCGCGCTTGCTACGGCAGTGGATGCTCCAGCCCTTGCTCGATAATCGACGGCTCACGGCGCGTCTCGATGCTGTCGAGTCCTTGACGCGCGATGAAGCGCTCCGCCTTGAACTGCGCGAGCATCTCAAGCACGTATCAGACATCGAACGATTAGTGAACCGCCTGCTGATCGGCAAGGCGACCCCGCGCGATTTGCTAGGTCTGCGCGATAGCCTCGCGGCGATCCCGCCAATTCTCGATTTGATCGCCGATATACAGCAACTCGCCGCGCTAGCGAAGCGCCTCGACCCCTGTACCGACGTTCACGATCACATTGTGCGCGCCATCACCGACGATGCGCCGGCGACTCTCAACCATATGGGAGTCATCTGCGCGGGCTATAGCCAAGAACTCGATGATATTCTCGCGTCATCTGCCGACGCGCGCGAGTGGATTGCCAATCTCGAACCGCATGAACGCCGCCGCACCGGCATCCCGACGATCAAAGTCGGCTTTAACAAGGTCTTTGGTTATTACATCGAAGTCACCAAGACGCATACCGACAAAGTGCCGGAGGATTACGTACGCAAGCAAACACTGGTCAATGCTGAGCGTTACATCACGCCGGAACTCAAAGAGTACGAGACGCTGGTGCTCAACGCTGAAGAAGAGATTTTAGCCACGGAACGCCGCATCTTCGAGCAAGTATGTCAGGCATTGGGGGACGAAGGCGATCGTCTGTTGGCAACAGCGCGGGCGATTGCTCATCTGGATGTGTTTTTATCGCTGGCGACAGTCGCGATCGACGAAGGGTATAGCCGCCCGATCCTCACGGAAGATAACACGCTCGATATTAAGTCCGGTCGTCATCCCGTGGTCGAGACGTTACTCGATACATCGACGCGCTACGTGCCCAACGACACGACTATGGACGATGAGGCGCGGATCCATATCATCACCGGCCCTAATATGTCCGGCAAATCGACCTATATCCGGCAGGTGGCGATTATCACGCTCATGGCGCAAATCGGCAGTTTCGTGCCGGCTGACGAAGCGCGTATCGGCTTGGTTGATCGTATCTTCGCCCGCATCGGCGCACAGGACGAAATCCACGCCGGACAAAGCACCTTCATGGTCGAGATGGTGGAGACAGCCCGCTTGCTCTCTGGCAGTAGCGAGCGCAGTCTCGTGATTCTGGACGAGATCGGGCGCGGGACATCGACCTATGACGGGCTGGCGATTGCCCGCGCCGTGATCGAATATATCCACAATAACCCGCGCTTGAACAACCGCACGCTCTTCGCCACGCATTACCATGAACTGACGGACCTGCCCAATATTCTGCCACGCACGGCTAATTATCGGGTTTCAGTAGCCGAACGCGGCGATGATATTGTGTTTTTGCATAAGGTGGTCGCCGGCGGTGCTGATCGCAGTTATGGCGTACACGTCGCACAACTGGCGGGGATGCCGCGTCCGGTGGTGGAACGGGCGCGGGAATTGCTCGCCCAGTTAGAAGCACAAGGCAGTGACTTCAAGCGAACGCTGACGACGGATGTCGCGTCAGCGAGCAATGGCGACGCGCCGCAACAGATCAGCTTTTTTGAAGCGCCACCGACGCCCCCCGCACTCGATGTTCTGCGCCAGCTAGAAGTCGATAGCTTGAGTCCGCTAGAGGCGCTGACGAAGCTCTACGAACTCAAGCAGTTACTACAGGACGACGACGATTAGCTTTAGATGCGCTCGGCACTGCCCAGCAACACGCGAATCACGTCGCGGGCGCTGTAGTGCGTCTGTCCATCGGGGATGAAGCGCTTGATCTGCGGCAGATCGTCGCCGCTGGTGATGATCGGCGGTTCGATATACCCATCAGCGCGCACCTGTGGCAAGCCCGCCGCCGCCCCCAGATTGTTACACAGGCAGGTGCGCCCGACTGTATCTTCGACCTTGCCGCCTTTACGCACGTAAATATCGATTGGCTCGGCAGGACAGCGATAACCGATCTTGCCCTTGCTGTTCTTGTATAGATGCCGCAGATAGCCGACATCACAAATGCGCTCGCGTGCGGCATAAACAGCCGGGTCGCTCATGCTATTAGGCACGCCCACCACCTTGAACGGGAATCCGGTTGGCGAGGCGGTCGGGCTGGTACGGACGACCGCTTCATCTTCGAGTACTTGAGCGATGACGCGCTGGCGTAATTCCGGCGCGAAGCCCGATTCGTCGGCATAGGCGAAGGCTGTCCCGACCTGAATACCCGCCGCGCCCAGTGCGAGCGCATCCTGAAGTTTTTCAGGGTGTCCATAGCCACCCGCTAGCCAGAAGGGCAAGCCGAACTTCTGGAACTTCTCGACTTTAACGTCGTCTTTTTTGCCATAGATCGGGTTGCCGTTTTCATCGAGTTGCATCTCGCCACGCGGGGGGGCATTGTGACCGCCGGCAATCGGCATCTCGATGATGAAACCGTTGACTTCACCGTTGGCGCGCTTGCGGAGGGCGAGTGCTAGCACGACCGATGAGACGATCGGCAAGAAGAACGGACGTTTGAGATGGCCGACGCGCTCCGTGATGCCGGGAAAGACCTGCCCCGGGTCGAAATGAACGCGATAGTCATCGTCTAAGTCTGCGCCCTGTACATCAACGCGATAACTCGCCGCTTGATGCTCAGCGAAGGCATCCAGCACGCCCGGCACTTGCATCGGAATCCCCGCACCCATGATGACGTAATCGACATCGGCGAGCATTGCGCCATAGATCGACGCCAGATTCGGCAGTTGCACTTTTTCAAGCAGGTTGATGCCGATCACACCAGCATGACCGTCTTTCGCCAGCCAGACTTCGACGAAGTTGGCGACGACGGTCAGTTCGTTCAGATCATGCGATGGCTTGATCGTCCACAGGGGCGGGCGGGCGTACGGTTGATCGGCGGGAATCCCGCCAGCGACGAAGTACGCGTCAATGTACTTCTCGGCAATATCAGGATACGGGAAGGCGCGTAATGCCCGCCGGATGTGTCCGCCGGGATCGCCTTGTTGTAAGCGTGCCAGCATCACAATACCGATGCCAGTGCCAGATACAACGCCGAGTTGCCCTTCCTGCGCGACAGCCTGCGCGAGTTGCCATGAGGACACCGCAACCCCCATACCTCCCTGTATAATCGTCGGATGCGTCATAAGGTTTGCTCTTCTCTCTAATTTGGATCGGTCTGTTGTGAGTTATAAGCACTGTAGCAGGGGATACGCCGTGCGAAAGATGAATAATGTCAGGAAGAGACACGACGTTCGTCACCTTTCGCTCATATCGGTTTAAGCTGCTTGCTAGATAATGTTCGAGACTTGTTTTGGGGGCTGTGATAACCCTCGAAATCGTACATTATTGGGAGAGAATTTAATGGGACAAGAATTTCCAGAGGCGTATTTCCAGCGGCACGACGAGAGCAGTGATTTCAACTTCTACGCCTTCCCGCGTAAGGTCGTTCACATCGACGATGGCGCGATCGCCTACCTGCGCGCCTATTATCGCACGATTCTGCATGATGATGATGTCATCCTCGATTTGATGAGCAGTTGGCGCAGTCATCTGCCGTCTGCCGTAGAGCCCCAGCGCGTGATTGGCTTGGGCATGAATGCCGATGAAATGCGCGATAACCCGCGCCTAGACGCGCACGTCGTGCAAAGCCTGAACGACAAGCCGCGCCTCGATTATGAAGACGCGACATTCGATGCTGTGTTATGTGCGGTCTCGGTACAGTATCTCACGCATCCGCTGGCGGTCTTCGCCGATGTATGGCGCGTGTTAAAGCCCGACGGCATCTTCGCGGTATCCTTTTCTAACCGCTGTTTCCCGACTAAGGCGGTCAACGTATGGCTACAGATGAGCGATCGTCAGCACGTCGCTCTGGTCACGCGCTACTTCGAACAATCCGGCGCGTGGGATATTAGCACCCGCATCGAGACATCGGGCCAACATGACCCGATGTTCATCGTCAGCGGCATCAAACGCGGCGATTAATCGCCGGCGGGGGCATACGCCGCTTCGGGGCGTGGTTCTGGAATGCTGGCTTCTTCTGAACTAATCAAACCCTCGGATAGGAGCACATGCTTGAAGGAGACAATTGCCACTTCCAGCATGTCTTCGTCGGGGGTGCGTGTCGTCAAGTGCTGGAGCATGAGATTGGGCGTGACGATCAAGCGCACGATGGGCTTATCGATATTGGCGGCAGACCAGCGCAATAACTCATACGAGATACCAGCAATCACCGGTATGAACACGATGCGCGATAAGATCAGCCATAAGAAGGGCGGACGACCGATCAACGAGAAGACAATCACGCTCACAAAGACGACCGTCAGCAAGAAGGCAGTGCCACAGCGTGGATGCTCGATCGGATATTTGGCGACGACTTCAGGCGTGAGTTCATCACCGGCTTCGTAGGCATTGATCGTTTTATGCTCGGCACCGTGATACTGAAATAGACGCTTCACGTCTTCCATACGGCTGATGAGCGCGATATAGCCCACGAGCAAGCCAAGCTGTACCACCGCCTCGATGAAGTTGACGACTGTCGCACGCCAGCCGATCGGCTGTGCTTCGTAAAAGATGAAAAAGCGGCGCGTGCCTTCGGCGGCTTCTTGCGCGGGGACGATGCCCAGCGCGCTCCCGATACCCGTCGCGGTGACTGTCGGCAAAAGGAAGAAGAAGCCGATGCCGATCAAAAGCGACACTGCCACCGTCGCAAAGCCGACAGCCCCACCGAAGGTCACGTCTTCTTCTTCGCCCAATGCTACATCTGCCGACCACATCAGGGCTTTCGTCCCTAGCCCCATCGCATCCCACAAGCCGACAATCCCGCGCAGGAACGGCGTTTTGGCAACGAAGCCTTGATAGAGTGTCTTATTGAGCGGTTCTTGATGCACCACGATTTGTCCTTCGGGGTTACGGACAGCAATCGAGACATCGTGTGCGCCGCGCATCAGCACACCTTCGATCACCGCTTGCCCGCCATACGAAAATTTCATCTCTCCGGCTGTGCGTGCCGGTGTGGGGGATGTATTATGCTCTGCCAATGTTCTTACTCCTCGTTGAATTCAAGCGTTGTCGCCTGATTGTTGACGATTTCTTGCACGACGATCGCGCCTTCTGCTTGTCGTAAAATGACAACTTCGCCACCTAAAAAACAGCCTTCGCCCGCTTCGCATAGGGCCGGCGATAGCGATAAGCGATAACGACCGTCAGTTGGTGTTGTCCTCGTAATAGTACCATATTGGTCGATAATTTCCGCGTCTTGTTCTGTCGCCGTGACGGTGACGGTCGTCGCCTGCGCGGTGCGCGCCCATGCGAGAATGCTCTGGGTGCCATCGGCATGCGTCAAGCGCACGACATCGGCGGTCGTGGTCGGTGTCCGTTGTGCTCGCACGACATCGGTGAAGTGTTGATTCACCATCTGCCACGCATCGTATGCCGGACGCGGCTCTTGTGTGGTCGGGTGCAGGATGCCGAAGGACTCGCCGCCTTCGGGCAAGTGTTGATCCCACAGCTTGTAAACCGCGATGCGCTCAGCGCCGGCGGATAATCCGAGTGCCATCGCTTGTACCACGTAAGCGGCTTGATGCCTTAAACCGAGCTGGAACACCGGGCGTACCACGCGCCAATCGGGGTCATCAGTCGGGGCGGCATTGGTCTCGTTGATCCAGATGGCTTTATCATGCAAGCCGTGATTGTCCAGCATCGCGCGCATCGTGCCGACAATGCGCGGAATCGAATCATTGCGAAAGTAGATGTGTAAGCTCAACACATCGAAGTAATACCCGTGTTCGGCGGCGTTCGGGTCTTCCTGAATGCGATCAACGAGGCGCGTCATGTACGGAGCGCGTCCCTCGTTGACATCGTGCCAGAAGGTTGTGCCGGCTAGGTGTATGCTGACATCTGGATTGACTTGCTTGGCGACGAGATACGCTGTTTTGAGCATGACGAAGTAATCTTCCAGATCGCCCTCGAATTCGTAGCCGTAGGTATCGCTATCGATGTCTGGCTCATTCCAGATGATGTAGTGCATCACGCCGCGTGGCGCGTAATACTCAACTGTGCGCTGCACGAATGCCGCCCAATAATTCGCGCGATCATCCAATGGCAAATCCAAGCCCGATGGCACGCCGACCCCCGCTAAACCGTCTGTCGCCCATTGCGGCGTATCTTTCAGCAGGGCGACCACCTGCCGATCACAGGCTTGTGCGGCATCTAACCAACGTTGATCGATCTGGAACGTCACCCAATCATCGGGGGATTGCGGTTGATGCTCGCGCCAGTTGAAGATCAAGCGCTCCCACCCGACTCCTAGCTCGCAGGTCAACTCTGGCAACCACATGCCTTCTACGATGCCGTACAAGTGCGGATCGTCGTTGTCGTAGCTTGTCACCAGTGGCTCATTGACGTAGCGCAGGGCTTGTCCACATCCTGCCAGCGAGAGCATCAGCAGAAGGCAAGCTAAACTACCAGAGAGCCAGTGGCGTGTTCGGGGTGTGGGCTGGGGCATTGATCGCATCATGTATCCTCCGCAGGTCGTATATCACGAATGTTGAGTTGCGGGTTGCGTCGTCCTTGCCACTCGTTGACTTCTAGGTGATAGGCAACGTCGATGCAATCGGGCATATCCTGCAACCAGGCTCCCAACCGGAAGCCGATTGCATCGACGGCTGGTTGTCCGTCGGCGCTCAACTTCAGCTTGAGATGTGCGTCGTTTTTGCCGACGCCCCGCGCGTCGATAATTTGCATACTGCGCGTCAGGAAGAGTGGCGGTTGATTCTCATGGCCAGTTGGTTCGAGTACGCTCAGTTCTTGGGCGAGTGCCATATCCACATGACGAAAACCCAATTCCATGTCAATGTCGAGCGTCGGGGTCAGGTCTTGCCCATCGAGCACGGCGCGTGCTTTGCTCTCGAGATACGATTGCAGGGCGTGCAGATTTTCTGGTAACACGGTCAAGCCAGCCGCCATCGCATGTCCTCCATGCCGCACTAATAGATCCGCGCATTCGTCCAGCGCCTGTGTGATGTGGAATTGTGGGATGCTCCGGCATGAGGCATGACACGCGTCCTCGCCCATCTCGACCACCACCGCCGGACGGTAGTAGGCTTCGGTCAGGCGGCCGGCGACCAAGCCGACGATGCCCGGCACGACTTCATCATCGACGGCGAAAATCAAATCGGCATCGTTGACCTGATCGGCTTCGAGGCGATGATGCACACGCGCTTCGGCTTCGCGTGTGAGTTGTTGCCGCTTCTGGTTGAGCTTCTGGAGCTTGTCGGCGTATTTGCGCGCTGATACATCATCATCGGCTGCGAGCAAGTGATACGCCGTGATCGCGCTCGCTAGCCGACCAGCGGCATTGATGCGCGGGCCGAACCCGAAGCCGATCGACATCGCTGTGGCTTGTCCCGCCTTCACGCCGGCAACGTCCATCAGGGCGCGCACGCCGGGACGCTGGGCACGGTTGATGACATCTAAGCCCTGTCGCACGAGCGCACGATTGGTCGGGCTGTTGAGGGGCATCACATCGGCAACTGTGCCAATCGCCACCAAGTCCATCAAGTCAGCGATGATGCCGCTATAAACATCTAGATGTGCTTTTTGCCGACCGTTACGCTTCCACGCATCTAGCAGAATCCCGCGGGCGAGCATTAAGGCGACACCAACGCCGGCGAGGGTCGGGTCACCGTTACAATCGGCTTGTTGCGGGTTAATCACCGCGCAAGCATCCGGTATCTCTGGCCCGACGGAGTGATGATCGCTGATGATGACATCCAGCCCTTGCGCCTGTGCCTCGTCGATCTCTTGCACACTGCGAATGCCACAATCAACTGTGATCACGAGCGTCGCGCCCTTGCTGGCAATACCCTGTAGGGCGGGCGTGTTCAAGCCGTAGCCCTCATCGACACGATGCGGGATGTAGGCGCGGGCGTTTGCGCGCAGTTTATTCAATAATTCCATCATCAAGGTGGTTGATGTTACGCCATCGGCATCGAAATCACCATAGACATAAATCAACTCATCGTGTTTGATGGCATGGCGGATACGATCAACGGCTGTTTGCATATCTTTCATCGCGAAGGGATTCAGCACCAGTTCTTTATCATATAAGAAGTGATGGGCTTCGGTCGCTGTACGAACCCCGCGATGGTATAGAATCTGCGCGATGATCGGGTGTACATCACGATATTGGCGAATGATCGATTGTTCAACGGGTGGACGAAGCACCCAGCGTTTAGTCAACATAGACATCATGTTATCCAACAGTTAAAATTTTGTTCCATCCTACCACGCACGAAAACGACAAACAACACAGGAAAGCGAACACGTATGGCAAAAATTGTATTCATGGGAACGCCTGATTTCGCAGTACCGTCTCTCACGGCGCTTATTGATCAGCACGAAGTGATCGCTGTCGTCACCCAGCCGGACCGCCCTGCCGGACGCGGCGGCAACCTGCGGCAATCCCCGATCAAACAAGTGGCATCCGCGCACGATATTCCCGTCTTCCAGCCTGAAAAAATCCGTCGTCCGGCGGCAATAGATACCTTACAGCAGTGGTCAGCCGATGTTTATGTGGTGGCGGCTTTCGGGCAGATTTTACCCCAGCGCGTGCTAGATATACCGCCGCATGGCTCGCTGAATGTGCATGCGTCCTTGCTCCCACGCTGGCGGGGTGCCGCACCGATTCACGCCGCTATCCGTGCGGGTGATGCAGAGACAGGCGTTACCATTATGGTGATGGATGCCGGCCTCGATACAGGCCCGATGTTGAGCAAGCGTGCTACGCCGATCACACCCGATGAAACCGCCGAAACACTGCACGATCGTCTCGCGCAGATCGGCGCGGATTTGCTGATCGAAACGTTGCCAGCGTATCTAGCGGGTGAGTTGCAAGCGCAAGCACAGGATGAGGCATTTGTGACCTACGCGCCCCAGATCGAAAAAGAAGCGGGCAATATCGACTGGGCGCAATCTGCTGAACGGATTGAACGCCTCGTGCGTGCGTTCACGCCTTGGCCCGGCACCTATACGTTCTACGATGACACGCAACTCAAAATCCACGCGGGGGCGGCTGGTACAGGCGATCTGCCGCCGGCGACCGTGCGCGACATTGACGGGCGGGTGGCGATTGGCACAGGCGACGGCCTTTACTACCCGACACAGCTGCAACTCGCGGGCAAGAAGCGCACCGATATTGCCGATTTCATCAACGGTTACCCTGATTTCATCGGTGCGACACTGACACGGGGGGATCAGTCATGACCGTGAGCTACTCGGTTCATCTTGCCACCGCGCGCGATCCACAGGCGACACTATCGCAGTTATTCGGCATCGAAGACGTGAAACCGATCGACAAAGCCGAGATGTGGTATGTGCGTGGTAAGATGTATCTGGCACATAGCAAAGTGACCGACACGAAACTGAGCGAGCGTATCCAGCGTAATTACGGCATTATCCCGACGGTCAGCGTGTCATTTTTCCCCGATGGTGTGAGTTCGGTTGAAAAGGCATTAGACGAATTGCTAAACGCTGTGCAGGGCTGGATAAGTAACCGTAACGGCGATTTAGCGATGGCGACAAATCTTGATAATCTGGTGCTGAAAAGTCAAGATAACGTGCTGACCACGAACTTTAGTCATCCGTTTTGGACGAAAGCCCGCTTAGAGCAAATCAACCAGATCAAGCAGTATCGTAACGCATCTGATTACTTGGGCAGTTAGGGAGAGGGCTAAAATACCGTCCCCGCTATCCTGTGGGTATACCAGCAAACCAGAGACAAAGCGAATGGATGATGACTGATTTAATCACTGATCTGACACGTATCGAACAGCTGACCGAGGCGCGACGCGATGAATTTGAAGTGCTGATGTATCAGCTACAGCATGACGACGACCTGACCGACGCGCAAATCGACGCGCTGGTTGATGAAATTGCCGCGCCGATTGTCGCCGCCATTGATTGCACGGCGTGTGGCAATTGTTGCCGTGCGCTGACGGTGCATATTTATCCTGAAGATATACCCCGCCTTGCACAGGGGCTAGATAGCGCTGCGGAGGACATCGAAGCGCAGTATATTGATCGCCCCGACGATTTGCCCTCTGACGTGTGGGGACAATTCAAGCAACAGCCGTGTGCGCTCTTGTGTGGGAATTTGTGTAGTATCTACGAACATCGCCCGCAAGCCTGCCGCGACTTCCCGACTTTCACGCCTGATTTTCGCTGGACGCTCGATTATTTGATGCACAATGCGCGGATTTGCCCCATCATTTACAACGTGCTGGCGCGGATGGTCGATGCGGCGGATGAGCTACAGCGAGAGAATCCGTAAAAATCCTGTAAATGCACGCCGATCTACACAACTTGCTGGCACAATCTCGCGTATATATGAGTGAGAAGTATAAACAAGATAACAGGAGATCATGCCACATGGAATCAACAAAACGCTTCACCCGTTCACGCACAGATCGTACAGTTGCCGGTGTTGCCGGTGGATTAGCGGAATATTTCGACGTTGACGCAACACTAGTGCGCCTGCTATTCGTCGTCGGTACACTGCTCGGCGGTCCCGGTCTGGTTGTTTATATCATCTTATGGCTCGTGATGCCTGAAGCCTAAGACGGATGATGACCGACAAACCGCGATAAGCTGTGTTACAATGTTTGACAAATGATCGTTCAATCAATGATTAAGGGAGAAGGTATCAATTATGCAGAAAAAACGTCTCACAAAATCCGTGGTCGATCAACAGATTGCCGGTGTGGCAGGTGGGTTGGCTGAATATTTCGAAGTCGATCCAACGCTTGTGCGCCTGCTGTTCGTGGTACTCACGGTGATGGGTGGTCCCGGTCTCATTATTTACATCATTCTTGCACTCATCATGCCCGATGATGACTTCGACTATGAGCCGAAGCGCAAGAATGAAGAACTGGCATAAGATGCGACTGTAGGCGGGTGGCGCGCTCACTTCAGGGCACCGCCCGCCCCCGATTAGTCTAGCGTATGGCGCAAATGGGGTACAAGGTCGCTCGCTGTCTGTACGGCTTGCTCGCAATCCAGAAGCAGATATTGCCCGTCATCGTGCGGGCTAGCATGCGAGTAAGAGGCGAGACGTAATTGCTTGTCGCCCATATTTTTGTGCCCACCACGCACCCCGATGTGACCCGCGACAACCACCCGCTGTTCATAGGGCGCAACCTGCGACAGCGCGTCGAGGAATACATCGACCAAATGCATATACGCCCCCAGACTGCTCCCCTGTTCATTACGTGTGAAGAGCAAATCCCACAAAAACGAGAATTCCTCATTGCGCTGGCTTAACAATTGACCGCGCAACAGATGATGCAAGCGCTCGTCCTCAGCGCCGCTGATGCCGATGAAGTATCGCGCCTGCTGGATGTAGGCCTGATCTTTCTGCAATCGCTCTAAATCAAAGCCATTCCGCAATTGATCGTCAGCGAGCTTGAGGAGCGCTCGATGATCGAAAGTGAGGGCGCGTTCGGCTTCTTCAGCATCAATGATGACGTGTGATGCGCCGGCGTGCGTCAGCACGACACCGGCTTTGGTGAACACGTAGAAGGGCAGGCTACACAGAAAATCGAACACGTCATCGCGCCGCCCGGATTGCGAGAGGGCTTGCTCAAAACGGGCGGTGAATTCCATATTGCCCTTCGAGAGCGTGACGTTGTAAATATGTGGCATCTCGTGATTGCCTAACAGCATGATGACCTTGTCTTCGCCGATGTCCTGCCGGAGCTTCATCAAATTGAGGAGCATATTCAAGCTATAATCGTGGTCGGCGGCGCGGTAGCCATGGATCAAATCGCCACAGATAATCAACTTATCGACCGTGCCGGCTCGTCGCATTTCCATGAATTTGTGGCGGATTGTCGCGTAGATTTCCCCTTCACCGTGTAAATCGGTGACGACCATCGCGGTGCCATTCTCCAGATTGACTGCGCGTGGGTATTGCAAAATAAAACCTCCGATACTGCTGTGACAGGGTGCATACGTGATACCCTGTGCAAGATAACTGATGTTACACCCACAAACGATAACGGACGTATTATAACCGAACGTGAATCAAATAGAGACTGACGGTTCGCCAGTCTCTACGACTTTTTAACACCTGCGCCATAGGTCTAAAGCATATCAGTCACGCCTTCGCGCTCGCCCTGTAGCTCTTCTTCCGACGCGGTGACTTTGCCCTGTGCGTAGTCGCTCAGTTCTAGCCCGTCAACGATGCTCACGTTGCCATTGCCATCGCTCTGTAACGGGAAGGAATACATCAAGTTCTCATCGACACCGTAGGGGTTGCCGGCGCTGTCGATCGCCGCGCTGAACCAATCCCCTTCCGGCGTGGGTTGGATGATCGACCGTATCGTATCTAACGCCGCATTCGCCGCGCTCGCCGCCGAGCTTTTGCCGCGTGCGTTGATGATCGCTTTACCGCGTTGCTGGTTGGTGGTCAAGAAGTCACCTTCCCACCAGTCACGATCAGGGATCACGTCCAGCGCGGGCTTGCCATCGATCAGAATATCTTCAAAGTTAGGGAATTGCGTTGCGCTGTGGTTGCCCCACACGCCCACGCGGGTGATGTCGGCAATCTGTACGCCGGCTTTCTTGGCGATCTGTGCCTTAGCGCGGTTCTCATCGAGGCGCGTCATCGCAAACCAGCGATCCGCCGGCACATCAGGCGCGTTTGATTTGGCGATCAATGCGTTGGAATTGCAGGGGTTCGCGACGACGACGACGCGCACATCATCGGCGGCTTGATCGTTAATCGCCTTGCCTTGCCCGACGAAAATCGGCGCGTTAGCCCCGATCACGTCTTTACGTTCCATGCCGGGGCCGCGCGGCTTACCGCCGACCAGTACGGCCCAGTTCGCATCTTTAAACGCCACTTCGGGATCATCCGTTGCGATGATGTCTTGCACGAGGGGCTGTGCGGAATCTTCGAGTTCCATCACGACACCCTTGAGGGCATCCATCGCATCCGGGATTTCTAAAATTTGTAAAATAACGGGTTGGTCATCGCCAAAAACTTCGCCATTGCCAATACGGAATAACAGGCTATACGCAATCTGACCTGCGCCGCCGGTCACCGCTACGCGAATCGGTTCTGCCATATATATTTCTCCTAATTTGCATGATTAGTGTGTTTCATTAGCCGTTTGTCATGAAAGCGGGGACTGAGTGTATGATACTCAATCCCCTTCTCATTTACAGGTTAAATTACGCTAGTTCAGGCTTTGGGGCCACCGGCGAGAATATCTGCGCTGGCGCGCGCTTTGAATTGTTCGAAGTTCTGGCGGAACATATCTGCCAGTGACTTAGCTTTTGTGTCGTATGCGTCTTTGTCGTCCCATGTGTTGCGCGGGTTCAACAACTCATCCGGCACATCCGGTACGCTAGTCGGGATCATCAGACCGAAGTTCGGTTCTTCGATAAATTCTACATCATCCAGTTCGCCTTCAAGCGTGGCGTTCAGCATCCGGCGCGTATAGCTGAGTTTCATCCGGCTACCAACCCCGTGCGGGCCACCTGTCCAACCGGTATTCACCAACCAGACGGCTGAGTTATGATCTCTAATCTTCTCTGCCAGCAGTTCCGCGTACACAGTCGGGTGCAGGGGCATGAAAGGTGCGCCGAAGCACGCGCTGAATGTTGCCTGTGGTTCGGTCACGCCGCGTTCGGTACCGGCGACTTTGGCGGTATACCCGCTGATGAAGTGATACATCGCTTGTTCCGGCGAGAGCTTGCTGATCGGCGGCAACACACCGAAAGCATCCGCAGTCAAGAAGACCACGTTCTTCGGATGACCGGCTTGTCCAGTCTCGCTAGCGTTCGGGATGTGGAACAGCGGATACGAACAACGGGTGTTTTGTGTGTAGCGTGTATCGGCAAAGTTCGGCGAGCGATCTTCCAATAGGGGCACATTCTCTAAAATCGTGCCGAACATCTTGGTCGTCGCGTAAATTTCCGGCTCGCCCTCGGGGCTCAGGTTGATTGTCTTCGCGTAGCATCCCCCCTCAAAGTTGAAGATACCATCATCGCTCCAGCCGTGTTCATCATCACCGATCAGTGTGCGGCTAGCATCAGCGCTCAAGGTCGTCTTGCCTGTTCCGCTAAGACCGAAGAAGACAGCTGAATCCCCGTCTTTCCCGACGTTAGCCGAGCAGTGCATCGGCATCACACCTTGCTCTGGCAACATCATATTCATGATGCTGAAGATGCCCTTCTTGACTTCGCCGCTGTACATCGAGCCGACGATAATAATTAATCGTTGTTCGATGTTCACGCCGATGAATGTGCCTGTGCGCGTGCCATCAACATCCGGACGAGCGATCAGGCGCGGCGCGGCCAGGACGGTGAAATCCGGCACGTGTTCTGCCAGTTCTTGCACCGTTGCGCGCACGAACATATTCCACGAGAACAGCGCATGATAGGCGACTTCGCTAATCACGCGGATGGGCATGCGATAATTCTTATCCCAACCGGCGAAGGCATCCTGCACGTAGAGATTTTTGGCGTGGCTCAGATGATCGAGCACTTTGCCGTGCATATGATCGAACAATTCGGGGCTTGTCGGTTGATTGATGTCCCCCCACCAGATTTTCTCTGCGGATGGTGCTTGTTCGACGAAATACTTGTCCTTCGGACTGCGCCCCGTGTATTGACCAGTCAACACGCGAATCGCGCCATCTTGCGTCAGTTCGGCTTCACCGTTGCGGATTGCGTGTTCGTATAACTCAGCGGGATTCAAATTCCAGTGGACGTGTACGCCCTTCACATCACTCGGATGTAACCCGACTTCTTCAAGACCAACATTACTGTGAACATGTGGTTTCGCATACATCTTGTCGCTATCTCCCCTCGATTGTTGAGTACCGATCGTCTGTGGACGATGCTTCTATCGTTCGTATTCATACCATTATCTTAATCGAAAATGAGCGCTTGTCATGGTGACAAGTGTTCTCTATCCCTATGAGTTTCGTCATGCGTGTTGAAATCTAACGTTGATCGTCTGCGAGGTGCGGCGTGGTGTTCAGCGCGATGACTTTCCATGTGTGATCGTCATCCTGTTCCAGTATCGAGAGGCTCGTATTATAAAACTTGATCCGCTCGCATTCAGCGTCAGTAACCGCATCAATTAACAGTCGCTTGGTGCCGCCATGGGTGACAATCAGAAGTTGTCGGTATGGGCTGGGGGCGATCGTCTCGCGCCAGAAGGCTTGTGCGCGCTCGCGTGTCATCGATCGGGATTCACCTTGTGGGATCACGTAATCGTCGCTGGCATCCCAGGCATTCAGGATGTCTTGATGTGCCGCGCGCATCTCAGCGCGTGTCATACCCTGTAGAATCCCTAGATTGAACTCGCGCAGGCGGGCATCGCTGACGACGGTCAGCTGTCGTCCGTCCGTGATGGCAGTAGTGGTATCATAGGCACGCCGCATATCACTGCTATAAATCGCATCGAAGTGCGTATCACGCAGGTAATCTGCGATGCGCTGTGCCTGCAATTGCCCATGCTCATTCAGCGGGATATCGAGCTGTCCTTGCCAGCGATGCGAAATGTTGTATTCCGTTTGCCCATGACGTACAATGAAAACACGTAATTTTGACACGGTATCACCTCGTATAAAATGGCTCTTTGGGATGTCGCGTGGTTTTTGTTGCAGGGGCTTTGCCCTCGCACCCCCACAAGGAACTGTCGTTCCTTGATCTTGTTCATTTTAAACGCATAGCGTTCAAAAACGCAAAAGTTTTTGGCGTTTCCTTTTTTTCAAAAAGGAGACAAAAAGAGCTTGACCACGCAAGATACGAAAGAACCTATAAAATCAACTTGACGTGCTGTAGAAATGACAGCACAATTCATTTTATGTAATATGACACAGTTTAACATTTGGGAAGGGTTATTCTAGTGGCAAGCGATACACAAGAACCACAAGAGACGCAACAACCGAACGAAGGATTATTGACTGGCTTATCGATGATTGGCGGCATTGGCATCACTCTGATCGTCGTCGCACTGGCCTACGGAGTCGTGATCGAGACAGCGGATAGCGGCTTGATCGGGATGCTGGTGCTGGGGGGCTTCGGCGCGCTGGTGATCGCAATTGGCGGCTGGGTCGCCGTGACGCAACCGCACCGCAACTTCGACGACATCAACCAACCGATGTATCACGGGCATCATCATGCGGATGATGAGGGCGACGATCACTGAGCGATGAGCCGACCACGCATACCCGACCGTGATCCGATCGGGGACATGATCAACGGAACTGTGCTGACATACGACGATGAGACCTATGTGCTGACGACCGCATCCCCCGATGACGCTACCGATGCGAAGACGATTGCCGACGGCGAACTTATCGTGCGCTACGGG
>DAOTTV010000146.1:0-22861 GCA_034437755.1 Anaerolineae bacterium
GCGCACGGTGACTTCATGCGCTATGGCGGTAACATGCGCCTGTTCGAAGCCGCTAGCGTCGGCACGCTACAACTGGTCGATGATCGTCCGGGCGTGCGCGAGTGGTTCAGCGATGGCGAAAACATCGTCATCTACCGCGACCCCGACGACCTGCGCGAGAAGGTGGCTCATTATCTCGCCCATCCTGACGAGCGCGAGCGCATCGCCCACGCCGCCCGCGCGCACGTCCGCGAGCATCATACGTATGAACAACGCCTGCAAGCCCTACAATCGCAGGGGATTTTATAACAAGCGTCCGTTAGATGAAGACGAGTCGAGCCACTCGCCCGCGAGGCGGTAGTACAAGCCGCTGTAGCGTTGCGATACTTTGTCGTTGTTGACCGCCATGCCCACGGCTTTGCGCGTGCCGACAAGGACGACCATCTGCTTGGCGCGGGTGATGGCTGTGTAGAGTAAGTTGCGCTGGAGCATCATATAATGCTGTGCCATGACGGGCATCACGACCACCGGATATTCTGACCCCTGCGAGCGATGTGTGCTGATGCAATAGGCGTGAATCAGTTGTTCGTCGGCGGCATCGTAGCTGTAGTTGATGTAGCGCCCTTCGACGTTAATCTGTATCTCTTTCTCGTTGGGGTTGATGCCATGCACGAAGCCAATATCGCCGTTGAACACATCGACATCGTAATTGTTTTTGGTCTGCATGACTTTATCGCCGGGGCGAAAGACACGCGACCCGAGCCGTACTTCCAGCAGACGCTCACGCGGCGGGTTCAAGCGGTCTTGTAGGGCTTCGTTGAGCGCGTTCACACCGATTGCGCCTTTGTACATGGGGGCGATGACCTGTATATCCTCTTTGGGGTCGTAATCACCCAGCACACGTTCGAGCCGTTCCGCCACGAGATCGACAATCATCGCGCCGGCTTCGGTCGGGTCTTCGATATTGAAAAAGAAGAAGTCCTTACTCTGATTATCGGTGTGTGGCATCTGACCGGTGTTGATGCGGTGGGCGTTGGTGATGATGTAGCTATCTTCGTCTTGCCGAAAAATCTGGTTGAGGCGCGTCACGTCGGCGATGCCACTGGCGATCACATCTTTGAGGACGTTGCCCGCGCCCACACTCGGCAACTGGTCGATATCGCCAACCAGCAAGAGATGTGCGCCGGGCGGGATCGCCTTGAGCAGGCTATAGAACAGCAGGAGATCGATCATCGAGGATTCATCGACGACGATGAATTGCGTGTCAAGCGGGTTATTTTCATCGTGTTCAAAGCGGGTTTCTTGCGGTACCCAGCGCAAGAGGCGATGAATGGTGCTGGCGGTGCGTCCGGTGGCTTCGCTCAGGCGTTTGGCGGCGCGTCCGGTGGGGGATGCCAGCATAAAGTGATAATCTTCTTGTTCGAGCGCGTTGATGACCATCCGCAGCGTGGTCGTCTTGCCGGTGCCGGGACCGCCGGTCAACACGCTGATTTTGCTGGTCAAGGCGGCTTTGACGGCGCTCTGCTGTTGGAGCGTCAGCTGGACGTTGTTGGACTCAGCGAGATCGGCGAGGTACGCGCCCCAGTTGGTATCTGCCATATCGCGCAGGATGGGCGATGAGCCGTCCGCCATATCGAGCATGTGTTCCATCACGCCGACTTCGCTATTGTAGAACATGGGCAAGTAGATAGCGGTGGTATCGGGCTGGTCGACATCGGTCGGGTGTTGTAGCGTATCACGCCGTAACGCGCCGGCGATGATGTGTTCGTTCAGTTCTAATCCGAGATCAATCGTGTCGCCGTCGGTCTCGAGCTGGTCAATTTCCAGCAATTTACGCGCTTCGGCGAGCAGTTCTTCTTCTGGCATGTAAGTATGTCCGTCGTTTGCCAGTTGCTTGAGCGTATAGGACAGACCGGCGCGCAGGCGATAGGGTGAGGTGGGCGCGATGCCGACTTCATGCGCGATTTCGTCCGCTTTTTTGAAGCCGATGCCGCGCACATCTTCAGCGAGGCGATAGGGATTCTGCTCAACGATGGTGACGGTCTTAGCGCCGTATAAATCGTAGATGCGCCGCGCGAAGCGACTGCTGATGCCGTATTGCTGGAGGCGAATTTGCACCTGTCGCTCGACGCGGTTATCTTCCCAGACTTCGATGAAGCTCTCGGCGAGTTTGCGCTTTAAGCCCGGCACTTCGCGGATGCGCTCTGGGGCGAGATCGAGGATTTCTAGCGTTTTCTCGCCGAAGTGCTGGTAGATTTTATCGGCGGTGCGCGTGCCGATGCCAAAGACGTTATCGGCGATGTAGCGCGTGATGGCCTCTTTGGTCGTCGGCGTGATCGGGATCAATTGCTCGGCTTCGAACTGTTTGCCGTAAATATCGTTGGTGACCCACTTGCCCGCACAGTCGATCGTCTCACCGTCGGCGAGTTCGGGCATTACGCCGACGACCGCAATCAAACCCGTGTGGCTCAGCGCCTCGTCGGGGTAGATTTCGTTTTCGAGCGGTTCAATCTTGACCACGCCCCAGCCGTTTTCGGGGTTGTAGTAAGTCGTGCGATAGACCACGCCGCGCAATTGGTCGAGGTCGGTGGCGGTCATGTGGTCGGGGACAAGCGCGGGCTGATGCGACAGGCGTTCGTAGGCGCTGATATGCAGTTGCAAGCCGTACTTGTGATGCTCGACCCAGTGACCGGAGACCTCGACGCGGTCGCCCTTGTGCGGCTCTGGATAGCATGTGCCGACGGCGGTCAGGGTGCCGTTGGCGTTGCGCGCATACACGCGATCTTCGGGAATGAGTTTGATTACGCCATAACCGTTTTCGGGATTATAGAACGTGATGTGTTCTACCGTGCCGATGACGGTTGCTGTTTGGTTGATCATAGCCGGATGAAGTGATTGTTATACGTCGTTTGTTTTCAGTGTACTGCATATCCGCAGAATCAGATAGGCGAGAGACGACTCCGGGTGATGAGAAGCCGCGTCCTCACTGCTTATCAGGGCGCGTGCCACCCCGCAGGAGCGCCCGCCCCCATGCCGGTAGTTGAGCGATGCGTCGTCGTCCGGCTGTGAGCAGATCATGGCGCAGGAGGACGAGTACACCGATCGTCACCGGTAGCATGATGATGTAGAAGAGATACGCGAAGGACGTATTGAGGGTGATAGGCGTGAAGATGTCATGATACGAGAGAATTTCGATAGCGAGTATTCCGCACAAGCCCCGCGCGATGCGTTGTCCATACCGATAATAGAGGACGTAGAACAGGTGCGTCATGCCCAGCACGTACAGCGGACTCAAGATGCCGGCGACGCGATCGGTATCAACGGCGATGAAGGCGCTGAAAGCCGCCGCCACGACCAACACGCCCAACAGAAATAGAGCGCGGAAGAAGAGACGATCGTCCGTGATGAGCAGGATGCCAGCGACGAACAAGAACCACTTGAAGTTCCAGACGCGGAAGAAGTTAATCACATAATCAAGCGGGTTGTTGACATAGCCCAGCTTACCGACCGCGTATTGCAGATAACTGCCGAGACCGCCAGTGGGATAGACGACAGCGACACCGGCATCGACGAAGGCGCGGATGCCGAACAGCAAGCCCAGCGCGACCGCGATCACGATGGCAGTTTGTAGGCGACGATAGCACGCCAGCCACCCGACTGTAAGGAAAATCGTCGCTTCGCGCAGGAACATGCCCACGACGACCAGGGCGAGGAAGGCACGAAACGCGACCCCTAGCAGAATCATGAACACCCCCAGCGTGAAGAGCAAGAGCGTCGGCGCGTCGATCAGGTGCGGGTTATGAAAGTTGAAGAGATGAACGCGGGTGAACCAGAGCGCGAGAACCCCCAGAAACGCCATCCACAAAGGATAGCCGAGCTTGTGCAAGCCCAGCAAGAGGACGACGTACATCAGGGCGAGCGAGGCATTGGTGAACCAGTAGAGCGCGGCGTATGTCGGCAGTTCTAGCGTGCGGATAATGCCGGGAATCAGTATCCGATAGCGGAAGGGCGCAGGAGTCGCGCTGGGGAATTCCTGCGCCATGCGGATGTAGCGCGGCGTATCGTTGCGATAGCCAATGCGAAACTCGATCATCTCGGCATCGAAACGGCGCTCGATCACCAGCAGATGACCGGCGATCACCAACATGACCGCGATAATGACGCTGACAATGACTTTGCTTGTGCCGATCATGGGACGATGATCGCATTCTGCCATTCATCGGCGAGCATGGCATACAGGCGCATATCGACGTAATGATCGCGGTGCCAGCGGGCTTGGCGCAGGAGGCCCTCCTGGCGGAAGCCGAGACGCGGCGGCACGACACAGGGCTGATCATCGGGGCATTGCACCTGCACCCGATTGAGATCGACCACAGCGAAGGCGTAGTCGGTCAGGGCGCGCACGGCTTCGGTGAGGATCGCGGCGCGTTCGGGCGTGTCAACGAGCCAGTAGTCTAATTCGGTGTGTCCGTTGAGTGTATTCCAGTAGCGGTAGGCGATCATCCCTAGCGGCACAGAGTCGCGCCAGATGACGCAGGTCATGCCGTCGTATTGGGCGTATTTGTCCTGTGCATCAGCGATGATTGGATCGAGATCGGCGGGATCATGAACGTCGGCAACCCAGGGCGTGGTCGGCGCGATGTGGGCGCGTTGATCGTCGATGACGGTGTAGAGCGCGCTGGCATCGCGTTTGTTCAGCAAGCGCAGGGATAGTTGCGGCGCAATCTGATGGGTGAAGTGCAAGTTTGGGCGCTCGATGTGCCACTCATCGACCAGCATCGACCACAGGCGCAGATCGACGTATTGCCCGTGAAGGCGGGCGTGATTGCGTAAGATGCCCTCTTCGCTAAAACCGAGGCGGTCGGGGATGGCGCAACTCTTGGTATTCTCGACCGAGCAACGGATGATGATGCGGTGCAAGTGGCAGGTGTCGAAGCCGTAATCGAGCAGGGTTTTGACGGCGCGCGTCATGATGCCTTTGCCGGTGTGGTCAGCGGCGAGCCAATAGCCGATCTCGCCTTCGCCCTGATCGCCACGAATGATATGCAAGCCCATGCCGCCGACAATCACGCCTTGATGGACGATGACCATGCCGACATCGCCACGAGTCGTCAGTGCTTTGCGTGCGGATAAGATGTAATCTTCGGTATCTTCGACGCTTTGATGCGAGGCGGGCCATGGCAGGTGGCGGGCGAGATGCTCGCGGTTATCGCGGATTAGCTGGAAGTATTGATCGACGTGCCACATATCAATCAGCCGTAACTCGGTCTTGGCATCCACGCTGAGGGTAAACATGCGCTGTCCTTTAATTGCTGTGACTTTGGCTATATTATAGCAAAGATGGGGGCAATCACCTGTCAGGATAGCGTGAGCGATGTATAATGAGAAGGTGTGTGAACTGCGAACACCGATAGAGAGATAAAGGGAAAGAGTCTCATGAGGCGCATACTACGATGGGGCATGTTGGTCGTGCTGTCGCTGATGGTCATGTTCAGCATTGTACGAGCGATCCCCCCTCAACAAGCTAGCAATCGCTTCGAGCAGGATTTGCTCGACTTGCGGAATGACATTGAACTACTCGCTGATTTTGCCTTCCCCGGCGGGCAACGCCCGGACGAGTGGAAGGGCACGGACGATATTGGATCGCCGTCATTTGTGGCGGATTTGTGGTTCGATAACGAGTTACTCGCCGACGAAGTTTTCGGCTTGCGCGTGCGCCCCATTGATTGGATTGGCGCGACGACCACCAGTGGGATTCTGGTCGTGCGGAATGTGCGCCATGATCTGGAGTTATCCGCCGATGAAGTGCTGGAGGAGTTTCGTCCGGATGCTTGGGTGGGTGGCCCGCCGCTATTCCGTTGTAGCCGCACGGTGATGAACACGGTTTTCTTGTTGGATACGCAATTCAACACGCGCCCCAACACGCCGGAGTCGGTGTTGGATTATTGTGTCGTGGTGGAGGATGAGATTGAGGACACGCTTCTCGATCAAGCGCTGACCCAACGACAAGTCGCCAACGAAGATGTGCCGGAGGAATTGCTGGCGGTGCGCGGCGATCTGGAGCGCCTGACGGATGAGGTGCTGGGGGTGAACAACCGCCCGCCGAACTGGATCGACAACACAGACATTGATTCGCCCGATCTGGCGGGGGATATTTTCATCGATTTGGAGACGCTGGCGGATATTGTGCTTGACCCGGGCGTGCGCCCTGGCGCCTGGATCGGCACGACGCAGACATCATCGCTGGCGACCCTGCGGAATTTGCGCCATGATCTGGAGTTATTGACCGACACGCAACTGGGCGGGGGCAACCGTCCCACTGGGTGGCAGGGCGACGTACAGCTGACGCGATGCGAGCCGATTCTGCAAAATCTGGTGTTCCTTGCCGATGCGGTCTATCAGTACCAAGTGCCCGACATCCAAACGCCGAGCCGCAGTGAGTATTGTTCGCAGGTGCGGCGCTCGGTGAATTTCATCGTTGAGAACCCGCCGCCGGATCAACCCGACCCCGGCACACGCGTGCCCGATGTGACCGATGAGGTAGACACGCGCTATCTGGCAGAGTCGGAATTGGCGTTTTCGTATTTGGATGCCGCCGCGACCCAGTTCATGGGCGTGATGCCGCGTGGGACGGAATTCCGCGCATGGTATCGCAACTTCAACGGTTCGACGATGATGTTCGTCAGTGGCGAGAACTTCGCGCTGTTCATTGATCGTCGCTGGACGAGCTTACCGCAGAACGTGTTCAACACTTTGCCGACGCTGGAAGGGGTCGCGCCGTTGACCTTCTGCGATGCGCTGTGGTGCGATGGCCCCGGCCCCACGCCGACCCCCACCGGCAGCGGCCCGCTTCTGCAAATTCTGCAAGATGCGACTGTGCCCCCGCCGCAGGTGAACGAAGTGCCGGATGCCGATGTGACGGGTAAGACGCTGGTCAACTGGAACGCGATTCGTATCAATTACATCTTGCAACAGCAAGAACAGGGAACGGCACAGGTGACGCTAGAAATCTGTCGCTCGGCACAGCAAATCTTGTGCGAGCCGGTGACGAGCGTCTTCAACACTAGCATCAACCAGCCCGTCGCGGCTTTGTCGGTGTTCAATGGGTTGAACGTGTACGAACTGCCCTATGGCTATAGCACGCAGTTCGTGATCGAAAGTGTGTCGTTCTTCAGTGAAGATATTTGGCTCGATGACCCGACTTTACCGAGCGGTCGCTGAGCATCTGCAAACCGTAGCGGGGCGGGCGCGTGCGCTGGCCCCCCCACCTACACCGATAGCTGAACATACTACATATTCGGGTAGTTCAGACCGAGTTGCGGTTTTCAATCCGCACCAACACGATACAATGTGCCTATAAGGCTCATGTGATACTTATGATGTTATGCCAAGGATAAGGACTTATGTCTACTGTCGAAGTCGGGGCGCAGGCTAGCCGAACGCGCGCCGTCACAGCTGAAGATGTGGAAGCCTTCGCGGATGTTACGCACGATACGAATCCGGTTCATCTGGATGATGAGTATGCCGCACAAACGCAATTTGGCAAGCGCATCGCACATGGGATTTTCTCGCTGGGATTGATTAGCACCATTTTTGGCAATGATCTGCCGGGCGAGGGATCAATCTACATAAAGCAAGAGATTCAGTTCAAAGCGCCGGTGTATATCGGTGATACGATCACAGCGACGGTCGAATGTGTGAAGTACCGTGCGGACAAGCGCATTGCCACATTCAAGACGACGGTCACCAATCAGGATGAGCGAGTGGTGCTGACGGGCGAAGCGGTGGTACTTGCCCCAGCGAGCGACTGATCTAGTACTTGACCCATTTAGTTTTTGGTTAAATGTCTAAAGGGCTTTGCCCTTTGCACCCACGAGCTTTTGCAAAAGATTGACCAGAACTCTAAGCGTGAAAATTATAGAGTTGGTTCTTTCGTGGTCGCGCTCTTTTTGTTCCCTTTTTTCAAAAAGGGAGCGCCAAAAACTTTTGCTTTTTGAACACGGTCAAGGAACGACAGTTGCTTGTGGGGGTGCGGGGGCAAAGCCCCTGCAACAAAAACCACGCGACACCCCAAAGAGCCATAGATTTTCACCGGTGGTATGGCACCGCGCTCTAAAATGAGGTAACACCCCGCCGGCGGGCAGGCGGGATAATACAAACATTCAGCCCGATGATAGATACTATTCTTTCACAAGGAGTTTTTTATATGAAACGCAAATTACTACTCGCACTTGCGACGATGCTCTTGCTGGTGCCGATGGTCGGCGCGCAGGATGGCGAACCGATTCGCGTCGGCATTGTCACCGATTTGAGCGGTTGGCTGGGTATTTATGGCGAAGAACAAGTTAACGGGTTTGAACTGGGCTTGCTGTATGCCGCTGGCATTGACCCGCTGGAGTATGACAGCATCGAAGACGCGCTCGCTGATGTCGAAGTGGCCGGTCGTCCAATTGAGATTCTGGTCGGTGATTATGGCAGTGAGAACCCCGCCGCCGATAGCGACAACGCCGCGACTGTCACCCGCGAATTGATCGAGTCGAACTTCGTGGACATCGTGTTCGGCACGCCGAACAGTGGCGCGGCGGTGCAGGTGCAGACGCTGACCAGCCCGGACGAATACGACCTGACCTTCTTCGCTGGGCCGGCAGCCGCCCCACAATTGACCGGCGAGAGCTTCACCGAGAATACCTTCCGCGTTTGCCGGAATACCCTGCAAGACGCGCAATCAATGGCGACACAGATCGACCAATTCGGCGATAGCTACGTCGTGATGGCTGTTGATACTGCGTTTGGACGCGGGACAGGCGCGGCGTTCGACTTAGCGTTCAGCGCAGTCGGTGCTGAAGCCGTTGCCGAGACGATTCTCGTGCCGTCGGATACGGTGGACTTCACGCCGTATTTGCAAGAAGTGCTCGACAGTGGCGCGGATATGATTGTGCAAGTGTGGGCGGGTGCTGGTGGTATCACGCTGGCTCAGCAGACGATTGAACTGGGTGTGCTGGATGAGATGGCACTCGTGACCGGCACCAACAGCAACGACATCATCGTTGCCGCGCCGCCGATCGACGATAGTATCGCGTATATTGTCTACAACTACAGCCTGCCAGAAAATCCGGTCAATGAGTGGATGGTCGATCGTCATGTGGCGCTGTTCAACGATGTGCCGGACTTGTTCACGGAATGTTCATTCGCCACCGCGCAAGCGATGTACATGGCGCTCGAAGCAACGGAAGGCGATCCCTTCCCTGCGAGCATGATCCCTGCGTTAGAGGGCATGAGCTTCGACGGGCCGAAGGGTGAATATACCATCCGTGAGAGCGATCATCAGGTGCTTGCGCCGCAATACGTGATTCGTTTTGAAGGCTTGCAAGATGTCGAATTGACGGAAGACCTGACGTTGACCTTGCCCGATTACGGACTCGTTGCGGAGATCGGCGCTGAGGATGCCGCGCCGCCCTGCTTACTGCCGGAAGACCTCGCCGATCGTTGTGAGATGGGCGCGATGGACGACAGCGAAACAGAAGAAGAGTAAGCCAGCACATCACAGGAGGGGGTTGCCCCTCCTGCCCGACCCGCTGTAGCATCTATCGGGACATGGCACGTCAGCGGGTTGACCACGACCACCCGTATACCATAACAGCACCGAGATTGAACACATCATGAAACCTGAAACCAGAGCGATCCACGCGGGCGAACACCCCGACCCAGAGACGGGCGCTGTCATCCCGCCGCTGTACATGACGACAACCTACGAGCGCGCGATTGATGGCGACTACCCCACCGGCTTGAAGTATAGCCGCAACGGCAACCCCAACCGGCACATCCTCGAAGAGCGACTGGCGCAACTCGAAGGCGGGGCGCGCGGGTTTGCGTTCGCGTCGGGGTCAGCCGCGGCGATGAGCATGTTACAGACCTTGCAGACCGGCGATCACATCATTGTGCCGGACGACTTTTATTATGGCATCCAGTTGATGATCCGCGATATTTTCAGCGGGTGGGGCTTGCAGGCGACATTTGTCGATATGAACGACCGCGACGCAGTGCGAGACGCGATGCAGGCGAATACGCGCCTCGTGCTGACGGAAACGCCCTCGAACCCGATGATTAACATCACCGATATTGCCGCGATTGCCGATATTGCCCACGCCGGTGGCGCATATCTCGTCACTGATAACACGATTCCGACGGCGGTTTTACAGCAACCCTTCCAGCATGGGGCGGATTTCGTCTTGCTCGCGACGACCAAGTATCTCGCTGGGCATCATGACGTGATCGGCGGCGCGATCGTCGCGCGCGAGACTCATGATCTGGTGGAGCGCCTGGCGATGATTCAGGAGATTAGCGGGGCGATACCCTCGCCCTTCGATTGTTGGTTGGTGATGCGCGGCTTGCAGACTTTGCCGTATCGCGTGCGGGCACATGCGGCAAACGCGCTGACGGTGGCGCGTTATTTAGCCGATCAGCCGCAGGTGGAGCGCGTGCTATATCCTGATCTCGACACGCATCCACAGTATGACATCGCCCAGCGGCAGATGGAGGCGGGCGGCGGCTTGATGTCGGTGCAGATTGCGGGCGATGAAGCGCAGGCGATGGCTTTCGTCGCCCGTTTGAAGCTTATCACGCGCGCGACCAGCTTCGGCGGCACGCATAGCTTGATCGAACATCGCGCGAGTATGGAACACGAAGGCACGCGCACGCCGCGCAATCTGTTGCGCTTGAGCATCGGGCTGGAGCATCCCGACGATTTGATTGCCGATTTAGGACAAGCCCTCGCCGATATTTAACACGTCGGCGCGTTTATGAAAGAGTGATTAGGTATCATGACGAATATTATTTTAAGCGCACGCAAGTTACGGAAGCAGTTCGGCGGTCTGGTGGCGGTCGATGATGTGAGCCTTGATGTTGAGCGCGGGAGCGTGCATAGCATCATCGGGCCGAATGGCGCGGGCAAGACGACCTTGTTCAACCTGTTGAGCGGGCGTTATCGCCCGACGAAGGGCACGATTCATTATAAGGGCGAGGAGATCACGGCGCTTGCTGTGCATCAACGGGCCTTGAAGGGCATCGGGCGCTCGTTCCAGATTACGAATATTTTCCCCAATTTGACTGTTCTTGAGAATGTGCGACTGGCGGCACAGGCGAGCAGTGGCATCAACTGGCGCTTCTGGCGGCGGGCAGAGAGCTACACCGAATATATTGATCGGTCGCTGGACGTGATCGAGCTAGTGGGCTTGACGAACAACGTGCATTCGCTGGCATCGGTGTTGCCGCATGGGGGCAAGCGCAAGTTAGAGCTAGCGATCATCATCGCGAACGATCCTGATTTGCTCTTGCTGGACGAACCGACGGCGGGCATGGCATCCGAGCAAGTGCCGGAGTTAATGGAGACGGTCGATCGTATTCGCACGCAGGGCAATAAGACGGTGGTGCTGGTCGAGCATAATATGAGCGTGGTCATGGGGGTGAGCGATAAGATCACTGTCATGCATCTGGGCAAGTTGCTCTCGGAAGGCACGCCGGAAGCGATTGCACGCGATGAGACGGTGCAGCAGGTCTATCTAGGCGAGTTATACGGCAGTGCTGATGAGATGATCAACAACTGAGCAAGGATTGAGACAAACAAAGGAGAGGCAAAGCCGAGATGCTGGACATCAAAAACATCAATACCTTTATCGGTCAGTTCCACATTTTGGAAGGGGTGAGCGTGACCGTGCCGAAAGGTAACATTCACGTTTTGCTGGGGCGCAACGGCGCGGGCAAGACGACGACGCTCAAGAGCATCATGGGGATTACCCCGCCGACGAGTGGCGTGATTCGCTTCGATGGGGTTGATCTAGCGGGGAAGCGTCCGTATGAAATCGCGCAGATGGGCATTGGCTATGTGCCAGAACATCGGGCGATCTTCACCGAGTTGACGGTGCGCGAGAATCTGGTTTTAGCTGGGCGCACCAACAAGGATTTTGATCGAAAAGCGGATTTCATCTTTGATTTGTTCCCGGATTTGCAACGCTTGATTACGCTCTCTGGTGGCAATCTATCGGGTGGGCAACAGCAGATGCTAGCGGTCGCGCGGGCTTTAGTGCCGGATAACACGCTCTTGCTGATTGACGAACCGAGCGAGGGACTCGCGCCGGTGATTATCGAGACGCTGATGGACGCGATCCAACGCTTGTCAGAGAGTGTGACGGTGCTACTGGTCGAGCAGAATTTTCGCGTGGCGAGCCGACTGGCGCAAGCCTACACGATCGTCGACGAGGGGCATTCGGTACAGACGGGCGCGATGAATCAGCTGGTCAATGATCCGGCTTTGATTCAGAAGTATCTAGGCGTTGCCTGATCGTATGGCACGCCCTTTGACCCACTGAAAAAATAAGGTTCTTTCGTATCTTGCGTGGTCAAGCTCTTTTTGTTCCCTTTTTGAAAAAAGGGAAGGTCAAAATGAACAAGATCAAGGAACGACAGTTCCTTGTGGGGGTGCGGGGGCAAAGCCCCTGCAACAAAAACCACGCGACATCCCAAGGAGCCAAAAATAATTATTGATAGAGGTTATACGAACTAATGACAAATGAATTTCGCAATAACACGATCACGGTCGTTGCCCTGTTCACGGGCTTGCTGGCGATCGCCGTGGCAACGACGTTTTTCGCCGGCGATGATATTGGCAGTTTCGGGCTGACGATTGTCTCTGGTTTGTTTCAAGGGATGTTGTTATTTCTGGTAGCATCCGGTTTATCGATTGTGTTCGGCTTGATGGACGTGTTGAATCTGGCGCAGGGGGCGTTCTTCACGGTGGGGGCGTATATCGCGTGGCAGGTGCATCACACGCCGGCGCTAGAAGCCGCGATCCCTAACGGTGATCTGCGCTTTTTGCTGGCGGTACTCTCGGCGATTGTCGTCGGCGCGGTGCTGGGCATGTTTCTTGAGCGCGTGCTTTTGCAACCGCTTTACGAGCGCCCGATCTTCCAGATTGTTCTCACCTTCGGGCTGGGGATTGTCATGGGCGAGGTGGTCAAGTTCATCTGGGGCACAGCGGCTTACCAGTGGGACGCGATCAACAACAGCTTCTCGCTGATCGAGGGGCAGTTCGTGGTCTTCGGGCAACAGTTCAGCATTTATCGCCTCTTCGTGATTGTCATCGGCTTCATTTTGATCGCGTCGATTGCGATCCTGCTTCAGCGGACGCGCATCGGCATCATCATCCGCGCGGGCGTAGAAGATAGCGAGATGGTGGAGGCGATGGGCATCAACGTGCGCCTGGTGTTCACGGGGGTGTTTATGCTGGGGAGTGCGGTTGCGTCGCTGGGTGGGGCGATTGCTGCGCCTTTCCTCGGGGCATCGCTGGGCATCGGGCAGGGCTTTTTGCTGGGAGCGATTGCGGTGGTTGTTCTCGGCGGGCTGGGCAGTTATGAAGGGACAGCGATCGGCAGTGTGATGGTCGGCTTGTCGATTGCGATTGTCTCGAAGCTGACGACGGTGCTGAACTCGGTGCAGTTGAGCGAGGGACACCCGCTGACCTTCTTGGTTGATCTCTTCAGCCAGACGGTATGGTCGAGCATGACACCGATGATTTTACTAGCGCTGGTTCTGCTCTTGCGTCCGGCGGGCTTATTCGGGAAGGAGCGTTAATCATGCAAAAATCGCCACAAGACCAATCGCTGGGGGCGACGATCAAACGCTTCTTGAGCAACGAGTGGGTTTACATCGGGATTTTGGGCTTCTTGCTCTTGTTTCCGTTCATCGTGCAGTGGGTGACGGGCGATAGTGCGCTCGGCGTGGGCGGTCGTCCGCGTGGGCAGTCGGTGTTCTGGCAGAGCATTTTCATTG
Organism: Anaerolineae bacterium; assembly: GCA_034437755.1. Lineage (GTDB taxonomy): Bacteria > Chloroflexota > Anaerolineae > Aggregatilineales > Phototrophicaceae > JAUZRW01. The sequence goes on from DAOTTV010000146.1 coordinate 13,804, forward strand.
AGGTGTTCGTGCTGGCGATCCTCGCTATGAGCTATAATTTGATGTTCGGCTTCACGGGGGTGATTAGCTTCGGTCATGCGCTGTTCTTCGGCATCGGCGGGTATGGGGTGGGTATCATCCTCGACCGGACGGGTTTTGTCGAAGGCATCCTGACGACGATCGGCTTATCGCCGGATGGTAACGTGGGCTTGATGCTGACGCTGGTGCTGGCACTGGCGATCACGCTGGTGATTGCTGGGCTGGTGGGCTTCATCATGGGCTTAGTGTCCTTGCGCTTGAAGGGCGTGTACTTCGCGATTTTCACGTTGGCACTCGCCGAGATGGCGTACATCTGGACGAGTCGCTGGGCATTTACCGAAGCTGAGGACGGCTTCGCCCTGCGCCAGATACCGGAGATCATCAACCCGACGCGCAACCGTCTGACGTATTACTATGTGGCGCTGGCGCTCACGGTTTTGATCTTCTTATTCATTCGTCGCCTCATCAACTCGCCGACGGGGCGCGTCCTGCTGGCGATACGCGAGAACGAAGACCGCGCGCAGAGCATCGGTTATAACACCCTGCGCTATAAACTGCTGTCGATCACGCTGGCATCGATGATGGCGGCGTTGGCGGGGGTGATTCACGTTGTGCTGAATAAGAAAGTGGGGCCGGAGTTGCTGACGACGACCTTCACGATTGAGCCTTTGTTGATGATGATTATCGGCGGGATTGGCACATTCAGCGGGCCGGTGTTGGGGGCGGCGCTCTTGCATCTCAGCGAGCGTTATCTCGATCGCGAGTTCATCATTTATGGTATAGAAATCAACGTGGGCGAATACTGGGCGCTGGCGCTGGGGATCGCTTTCATCGTGGTCGTGCTGATCTTCCCGCAGGGGATCATCGGGACAGTGCGCGGGTGGTGGCAGAACTGGCGCCAGTCGCGTCGTCGTCAACCTGCGCCGAGTGTCGATGCCCCCTTGCAACAAGGCCCGCCGCAATGATCGCTAAGGTTCTTTCGTATCTTGCGTGGTCAAGCGCTTTTTGTTCCCTTTTTGAAAAGGCTCTTATGTCGAACGTGTGCAATAGTCATTTAGGGCTTTGCCCTAAGACCCATGAGCTGTAACTACTCAGCCCTCACCCTAAATCCCTCTCCTAGCCACATAGTGGCGGTCGGGAGAGGGACTTCAACCGTGCTTGTCTTGAGGGCAGAAGCTGGCGTCAATCAATTGACCTGAGTAGTTACCATGAGCTTTTTCAAAAGCTCAACCGAAACTTTCACAGCTTGCTTTTTTCAACGCAATTGCGTTGAAAACAACTGGTTTCAAAAGGCGTGAGCCTTTTGCAGGGTATGGGACAGCGTCCCACTTTGCACAGACTTTGCACATGAGCGTTTGAAAAAAATGAACAAGGTCAAGGAACGACAGTTCCTTGTGGGGGTGCGGGGGCAAAGCCTCTGCCATAAAAACCACGCGACATCCCAAAGAGCCATCGCTAGCATCAGCGCACGCTCACTCCTCATCGCGGGGGGTAGGTGGCATCCAGCCGAAGGGCGTGTCGTCGTCCAGCAGTTCAAACGGCAGGCGATCATCAGCGGGTGCGGGGGCTTGCCCCACTTCGACCCGTCCGCGGCGTTCGTCGCGGGTGTTCAGGCGGCGTAAATCGCGGCGATAGAGCGTCTGTCCGTTGGTCGGTTGCGTGAGGGCGACCCGCGCCACAGCGCGCGCGACAATATCAAGGCGCATGGGGGCGACGCGACGCAGGGCTAGCGCGAGGGGCGGCACATGCGCGAGGAGCGTCATCAGGCGATAGAAGAACGGACGTTTTGTACCGCGCACGTAGGTTAAGGGCGCACGGATCACCGACGTTTTTAAGCCGACGCGCCGCACGTAGGCTTCGGCTTCGCGCTTGGCATGCACGTACTGCCGCCCGACCCACGGGGCATAGGGGCTACTCATCAGCACGAAGTGCCCGACGCCATCGGTGATGCACATATTCGTCGCGTTGCGGGCAGAGATCACGTTGAGGCGGTGGTAGGTCAAGCCTTGTGAGGGATCGGCAACCATACTGCCGACGGTGTGGATCACCGCGCCATGCCCGCGGGCGCGTCCTTTGAGGCTGGCGGCATCCCACACATCCGCCGTGAACCAGCGCACCCGCGTTTCTAAAATGCCGAGCCGCGCCTGATTACCCTCGCGGATGAGCAAGGTCACGTCTGCGCCTTCTGCCAGCAATGCCGATGCGACGTTAATCCCCAGATACGTGCCGCCACCGGTCACCAATACGCGATTTGTCTTATCTACAGCCATGATGATGGTCTTTCATCCGTTGTATGTCGCCCGCAGGCGATCACTGCTTGTGTGAGTCCGCCCCTGAGTATAGCACAGGGGCAAATAGGGTTAAAGATATATGAGAAGCGCATCAGGCGGCGTGAATCTGATAATTGCAGACTTGCGCGAATGCGTTTATGATGAATGCTCATGATTATCACGCATGTACAAGCACAGGATACTAGCACCATCAATCAAACAATCCTCATATTCTGCGCCTCTCATCAGGGCGATTTAGCGCGATACCACCGCTCATCTGCGGGCTGTGTCATCGCCACACCATGCCGGTGTATCTTTTTTTGACTGCAAACCGAGTGAGTGATCAGCGAAAGGCAAGTGAGCTTTATGGGTAATCCAGCACAAGCGCGTACTCATCAGCAAGCATATAGCAATCGTCGTTATCTGGATGCTATCCACGATCATGTCGTCATTTTTGATGGCGCGATGGGCACGAGTATCCAGAGTTATGACCTGAGCGCCGAGGACTTCGGCGGCGTACATTTAGAAGGGTGTAACGATTATCTGGTCATCACGCGCCCGGATATTATTCAGGAGATTCACGAGTCCTTCTTAGCGGTCGGGTGCGAAGTGGTCGAGACGGATACGTTTCGGGGCAATCGGTTGACGCTGGGCGAATACGGCTTGGGCGATCGCGTGTTGGAGATTAATCAGGCGGCGGCGCGCATTGCCCGGCGAGCCTGCGATATCTGGGAAGCGAAAACGGGTATTCCGCGCTTTGTGGCGGGCAGTATCGGCCCTAGCGGGAAGTTACCCAGCGGCAACGACCCTGACCTGAGCGATATGAACTTCGATGATCTCGCGGCATTGTTCTATGAGCAAGCCCAGGGGTTGACCGAAGGCGGCGCGGATTTGCTCTTGATCGAAACGTCGCAGGATATTTTAGAGGTGAAGGCGGCGATCGACGGTATCAGTCGTTATTTTGCCGATAGTGGCCATCGTATCCCCCTGCAAGTACAGGTGACGCTGGATGTCAGCGGGCGGATGCTGTTCGGCACAGATATTAACAGTGCGCTGGTGACGCTAGAACCTATGCCGATCGACGTGATGGGCATTAATTGCTCGACGGGGCCGGAGTACATGCGCGAGCCTCTGCGTTTTCTAGCGGAGCATAGTCCCTTCCCGATCAGCGTCTTGCCGAATGCGGGATTGCCGATCAACGTTGATGGCGAAGCGGTCTACCCGATGGAACCTGATCCCTTCAGCGAGATGGTGAGCGATTTCACGCGCTGGGGCATCGGCATTGTGGGCGGATGCTGTGGCACAACGCCCGACCATCTCGACAAGCTCTATCGCAAAGTTCACGGGCACGCCCATCAGGAGATCGTGACCGGAACAGCGACGCGCCTCTCGCCTGCCGCGCGCGAAATCGAATTTTATCCGCAAGCCTCTAGTGGCATGAAAGCTAGCCCGATGGTCTTTGATCCCGGCCCGACGCTGATTGGCGAGCGCGTCAACAGTCAGGGAAGCCGCAAGATGAAGCGCCTGTTGCTGGACGATGATTATGATAGCATCGTCGAGATTGCGGTCGGGCAGGTCGAATCAGGGGCGCACATGCTGGATGTATGCGTGGCGCTGACGGAACGCGCCGACGAACGCGAGCAGATGGAAGCCCTCGTCAAGAAGTTGTCGATGGCGGTCGAAGTGCCCTTGATTATCGACACGACCGAAGCTGATGTCGCTGAGGCGGCACTGGCGCTGTATCCGGGGCGCGGCATCCTCAACGGCAATAATCTGGAAAACGGGCGCGAGCGCATCGCCATGATTCTGCCGATTGTCAAGAAGCATGGCGCGGCAGTGCTATCGATGACGATCGACGAAGAGGGGATGGCTCATACCCGCGCGAAGAAGCTGGAGATTGCCCGCCGCATCACGGCGATTGCGGTCGATGAGTACGGTTTAACAGCTGATGATCTGATCTTCGATACGCTGGTGTTCCCGTTGACGACCGGACAAGCCGACCTGCGAAACGACGCAGTCGAGACGATCGAAGGGATTCGCCTGATTAAAGAACATATTCCGGGCGTGAAGACGGCGCTGGGCATTAGTAACGTGTCGTTTGGTGTGGGCAAGGCGGCGCGGGGCGTGCTGAACAGCGTGTTCCTGTATCATGCGGTGCAAGCGGGTCTGGATATGGCGATTGTCAATCCGGCGCACATCACGCCCTATGCTGAGATTCCCGAAGAGCAACGCAAGATTGCCAATGATCTGATCTTCAACACGGATGAAGATGCGCTGGCGCGTTTTATCCAGTACTTCGAGGAGAACGACGTTGCGGTTGGTGGCAAGGAATTAGTCGATCCGACAGCGGATATGACCAGCGAAGAAGCCTTGCACTGGCAGATTGTGCATCGCAAGAAAGACGGCGTTGAGGTCTTGATTGACGATAGCCTGACGCGACAAGACCCTGTCGGCGTGTTGAACAATGTCTTGCTACCGGCGATGAAAGAAGTCGGCGATAAGTTTGGCGCGGGCGAGTTGATCTTGCCTTTCGTCTTACAATCGGCAGAGACGATGAAAAAATCGGTGGCGTATCTGGAACAATTCATGGAGAAGGTCGAAGGCACGAGCAAGGGGGCGGTCGTGCTGGCGACGGTCTACGGCGATGTGCATGATATTGGCAAGAATCTGGTCAAGACGATTTTGAGCAACAACGGCTACACGGTGCATGACATCGGCAAGCAAGTGCCGGTGAATACGATTATCGAGAAGGCGATCGAATACGAGGCGGATGCCATCGGGCTATCGGCGTTGCTGGTCAGCACGTCGAAGCAGATGCCGATCGTCGTCAACGAACTGGCGCGGCGCGGGTTAGAGACTCCGGTGCTGGTGGGCGGTGCGGCGATCAACCGTAAATTCGGGGCGCGTATTCTGTTTCTAGAAGATGGTGGTGAGCCGTATGCGCCGGGCGTGTTCTACTGCAAGGATGCCTTCGAGGGGCTGGCGGTGATGGACAAGCTGATGAGCGATGAGAGCGCCGCCTTCACGCAGGCGCATATCGACGCATGCTATGCTGAGATGAACAAGCCACGCCGTGCGCGCAAGGTCGCCCGCACCGAGCGCATGCAGAAAACGGTCACGCCGGCATCACACCTGCCGACTCCGCCCTTCTGGGGGGCGAAGGTCGTCACGGATATGCCGCTGGATGTGGTGTTGCAACATCTGCATAAGCCGGAACTGTATCGTCTGAGTTGGGGCGCGAAGAATCAACAGGGGGCGGACTGGGAAGCGACCGAAGCCGCGTTCGAGGAACGGCTTGCCCGTATGACACGCGCCGCGAAGGCTGAGGGCACGCTACAGCCGCAGGCGGTTTACGGTTACTTCCCGTGTAATGCTGATGGCGATGATCTGGTGATCTGGGATTGGGAAGCCTTCGCGACTGCTGAGGGCGAGACACCGGAACTGCGCGAGGTGGCGCGTTTCACCTTCCCGCGCCAGCCCGATGGCGATTACCTGTGCATCAGCGATTACTACGAAGCGATCGGCGGGCGCGGGGTCGATGTGGTGCAGTTGCAGGCGGTGACGGTCGGTGCAGAAGCTGATCGTAAGTTCGAAGCTCTGCAAAGCAATGACGAATATACTGAAGCCTACTTCTTTCACGGTCTGGCGGTGCAAGCCGCCGAAGCGGTCGCCAACTACATGACGAATCTGGTACAGGGCCAGCTAGGGCTTGCTAGTGGACAGGGCAAGCGGTATAGCTGGGGCTATCCGGCCTGCCCTGATTTAGAAGATCATCAGATTGTGTGGGACTTGATGCCACAGATCAGCGATGCGCTGGGCTTAGAGCTAACCGAGAGCTTCCAGATCATCCCGGAGCAGAGTACCGCGGCGATCTTCGCCCATCATCCCGATGCGAAATACTACAGCGTCGGGCGCATTGATCGCAGTGAACAGATTTTAGGCGTACAAGCCTGAAACAGCCCGCAGGCACACGCACGATGAGCGTGTGCCTCTCACTCTACGAGTGGCTCAAAGTCCGCGCCGACGAGATCAACCAGCATGACAGTGCCATCAGCGGTGACGCGCACGTCGGCATATTCAGCATTGGCGTATTGATCGCCTAAGCCCTCTTGAAAGAAGAACGACCCGACCCCGACGCGCACATCCCATTCGCTGGTCGCATACCGGAGCAGAATCTCATCGTCGGCGAGGTCGCCGCCATCATATGCCCGCACGAAGCGCGCCACGCGATCAGCATCGAGGCGGGCGATAATCGTCCCGCTGGGAGTGTCGTCCACATCTGCCCGCCGCATCTCGGTTTCGATGGCGTATTCCAGCACCATATAATCGCCCTGTATCAGCGAGCGTGGATCGATCGGCGCGAGTTCGAGATAGACTGGCGTGCCGTTAGCAATGGTGCGTTCTGCGCCGAGAATACCCGTGTTGACCAGATATAAGAAGACCATCAGCGTGCCGACGATCACAGCGGTGCGAATGTACGAAAGTCTATGGGTCATGTGTCCATCCTTTGGCTTATACGAACGATTACGACTGCTAGCTTCATATATAATTTGGTTCTTTAGGATGTCGCGTGGTTTTTGTCGCAGGGGCTTTGCCCCCGCTCCCCCACAAGGAACTATCGTTCCTTGGTAACTACTCAGCCCTCCCCCTAAATCCCTCTCCCGACCGCCACTATGTGGCTAGGAGAGGGACTTCAACCGTGCTTGTTTTGAGGGCAAAAGCTGGCGTAAATCAATTGACCTGAGTAGTTGCGTCCTTTTTTCAAAAAGGGGACGAAAAGAGCGTGACCACGCAAGATACGAAAGACCCCGAAGCAACGCTTTGCAAGTCTCTCTAGGATGGTGGGCGACTTTGCGTTATCGTCAGCGACTGATTTGACATGACGGGACGAAAGCAAACGCGATGATCTTTGATCCGTATACGTGGGTGCTAGGCTATCGCTGGCAAACCCCGACACTCATCTGGATGATTGCCGTTGGCATCGGGGCGCTATGGTGGGTCTGGCGCACGCCACCCGCGCAACGGCTCGCCGCTTTCGACGTGTATCTGGGCGGGACGCTGGGCGCGTTGGTGCTGGGGCGTGGCGGGCATGTGCTGTTGAACAGCGTGTATTTTCGCCAGAATCCGGCCTTAATCTGGCAGTGGCACGTCGATGGCGGCTTGAACTGGCAGAGCGCGGTCATCGGGGCGTGGGTGGGCGCGTGGGTGATGGCGCGCTGGCGGTTGTTTGATATCGAGCAGGATCGCGCGGCGGTCGTCCTCGCGCTGATGGCGCTGGCGGGCTGGTGGGGCTGTGCGGCGTGGGGCTGTGCCTACGGGGCGGTGATCGCACGGATGGCGGATTATCCCGCGTGGCTAACGTGGGATGTCGGCGATATTTATCGGGTCATCGAGCCGCGCTTCGCTACCCAACGACTAGGGATGCTCGTCGCGTTGATCGCGCTGGTGCTGGCGTTGGCGTTGCAGTGGGCGCAGAGCGTGCGGGGACGACAGACGGCGCTGGTGTTGTTGTGTCTGGCGGCTGGTGATTTCGTCCTGCATCCTCTGCGCGGCGATTATAGCCCCCTGTGGGCGGGGGTGCGTGCGGGGCAATGGCTGGACATCGGCGTGATGATCGGCGCATTGGGCTGGATCAGCTGGCGTACATTTGCCCAAAATCACAGCTCATGATAAGGTGTAGATATTGCTTATTGTGTGGAAAATCAAACCTTATGTCCGATGATTTTCGTCAGGCGCGTTCGGCACTCGTGCATACTGTCCTCATCCCGAATCGTATCTATCAACCGCGTTTGTTGGATGCGATCCAGCACTTACCGCGTCATGCCTTCGTCACGCCGCACCATCTCGCCTATGAGAATCGGGCGCTCGCCCTGCCTTTCGGTCAGCGCATCCTCGCCCCCTTGACGCAGGCGATAATGGTACAGGCGGCACGCCTGAACGGGACCGAGCGCGTGCTAGAAGTCGGCACGGGCAGTGGGTATCTGACAGCGCTCTTGCTCCAGATGGCGGGGTATGTCTTTTCGTTGGAGCGTGATGCACGCCTCGCCGCGCAAGCCGCCGACGGCCTGCACCGCCTCGGTTATCAGAATGTCGATTTGCACGTCGGCGATGGCAGTCAGGGCTTGGCGGATATGTCGCCGTATGACGCGATTATCGTCACTGCCGCCACGCCGAAAGTACCGGGCCCGCTAGCGATGCAATTGGGCGATGGCGGTCGCCTGTTGATCCCGATCGGGCGCGATAAGACGCAACAATTGCATCTGATTCGGCGGCAGGGTGATCGCTGGCATCGGAGCGTGCTAGGCACGATTCGCACGACACCGCTGGTCGGGCGCTATGGTTTCACGTCATCCTCACGCCGTTAGGATTCACTTAACGTTTGCAATCGACATCGTAGGGACGATTATAATTTACCTGTTCATTTCATTCATACATCGACAACAACCAACAGGAGTAAGTATGCGCTATACATGGCTTATCAGCGCGTTGATACTGATGATGCTACCCCTCAGCAGTGACGCGCAACGACAGGACGCGCCCCCGTATGCCGAGCGCGGGACGTACAAAGTCGGCACGGTAGATTTGAGCATTGACGCTGACCCGCGCGCGCTGGATGTGACGCTGTGGTATCCGACGCTGGACGACAGCGAAGAAGCGACGACTCATCGCGTGCTGGTGCTACAGATCGCCGGTGAAGCGATCCGCGATGCCAACCTCGCGCCGAGCGATACGCCCTACCCGCTGGTGCTGGTCTCGCATGGGAGCGGCGG
>DAOTTV010000147.1:0-12900 GCA_034437755.1 Anaerolineae bacterium
GGTCTATAACGCGCTCATCGCGCAAGCCGGTGTGGCGGTCGATAACCGCCTGCTCTTGCAGACGACCGAAGATGCGCTCGTGCGACAAGAAAAGCTCTACGCCTCTAGTCGCATCATCAACACGGCGCGTGTCTTGCCTGATCTGATTTATGCGGCAGTCGCCACCACCAGCGACAGCGGTATTGACTTCTGGCTGGGCTTGCTGGAAGGCGATCTCCATGATGCAGATGATGACTGGTCAGCACGGGCGCACATCGTCGCCAAGTCTGACGAGCGCGCTGTGGTCGAAGTGGATGAGTATCATCAGGTCTTCTTGCCACAAGACTCGCCTATGTACGACCGCGAACCGCAGCTTATCCGCGATACTGATCCGCAGACCGACGATGTGAGCGCACTGGTGCGCTGGCTTCGCAGTCTGGGCTATCGCTTCATGGCGACCTTCCCGCTTTTCAGTGACAACGAAATGATCGCGCTGTTTTACATCGTCTCAAAAGAAGATTACGAGTTATCGGGCGATGATTATGAAGTGTATCGCTCGCTGACGGGGCAGATGAGTACACAAATTCAAAACCGTCGCTTGCTAGAACAGACCGAGCAAGCCCTCAGCGAGGCGCGCCGTCTGTACGTGGCGACCAGTGCGATCACCGGCGCGAGCGAGACCGCCGCCATCTACGAGACGGTTGCTAGTCACCTCGCCCTGCCGTTCATCCAGCAAGAGCGCAGTGATTTACGCATGTCGATCACAATCTTGCTCGCCCAACCCACGCCATCGGTCAACGCACCGCAATTGCGCTATGACTATCAATGGCTGAGCGAACCAGCAGGCGCGCCGGACGTGCCGATCGGGACGGTCATCTCGCAAGAGGACGCGCCCTTCGGTCAGATGCTAGAAAGCAGCGAAGAGCCAGTGCTGGTCTACCGCGATATCGACGATGACCTGCAGACGGACTTCCCGATGATACGCGATATTCTGGCGCAAAACGGCGCGACCAGCGCGGTCGCGGTCGCGTTCTGGGCAGGGCAACGCTGGTACGGGACGATGATCGTCCGCAGTGATGCCCCGGCGATGATGAGCGATAGTTATGTGCGCTTCGTGCAGTCGATCGCGGGGCAGGTGGCGATCGCTATCGAAAACCAGAACTTGCTGGAAGAGAACGTGCGCGAGCGCGAACGCCTCAATACCATTCTCTCGACCTTGCCAACGGGCGTACTCGTGCTTGATCCGGAGACCTTCGAGCCAATCCAGCATAATCAACGCCTTGAAGAATTGCTGGGGCGCGAAGTGGCGTATGAACAAGCCTTCACCACATCGAGATACAACATGTACCGCACAGGGACGAACATCTACTACCCCGATGAAGAATTCGCCATCTATCAGGCGCAACAACTCGACCGCCCGATGATGGGCGATGACATCGCCGTTTTCCATGAGGTCGGGCAGACCGACCTGCTGGTGACTGCCGCCCCGATTTACGAAGCGGATGGCTCGCAACGGGCGGTCGTCGCCGCGTTTCAGGATATTAGCACCCTGCGGAGCATGGAAAACACGATGCAAGAGAACCTGCGCGAGACCGTCTTGCTCTATGAGACCCAGCGTGCGCTCTCACAATCGGAAAGCCTCGATGAGTTGCTCGATAACATGATCGGACAGCTTGCCGTGCAACAACCCGCCGACGCGTATATCTTGCTCTCGGAACGCGACGGGTTCGGCAATCAGAGCGTGTCGCTCGCCCGAAGCCTCGTGCAAGATTTGACCGACCCGCGCGACCTGCAAGCGATCCTGACACCAGACGTGCTGAACATCAACGACGTGGAACGCGCCACCGAGATGGATGCCGATGCACGGCAGGCGCTCGTCGATGTCGGGGCACGCTCGGTGCTGGTATTGCCCCTCGCATCAAAGACGCGCGCGCAAGTCCTCGGTTGGATGGTGCTGGTCGACTCAGAGCCGGAAGCCTTCGTCGCCGATCAACAGCGCACGATGACTAGCGTCGCTGATATGGCAAGCACAGCGATCGACAATCAGTTCCTCGTGGAAAGCACGCAGGAAGCCCTGACCGATACCGCCAACCTATATAACGCGGCGACCGCTATCAGCCGCTCGCGCGATATTATGACGTTGTTCCTCTCCATTCAGGGCGCGATCCAGACGCTTGCGCCGGATATGTACGCTGGTCTGGTGGTGGATAACGGCGAGATGCTCACGCACTTCAAAGACGGCTTCGACGATGCCGAAGCCAACGGGCTTGATCTGGCGAAATTGTTCGATTACAACGTCCCGCAGGATGGGATTTTCGTGACGGACATCCACAACGAAGACCTGGGCGACTTCGCACAGGCGATGATCGCCGGTGGCGAGATACAAGCCTTCGCCGCCGTCAGCCTGCGCGTGAAGGACGTGCCGCGCGGTCTGATCTTACTCGGGTTCAGTCAGCCGCACTTCTTCGATGAAGGCGAACGCCGTTACTTGAACACGATTGCCGATAGTGCGAGCGTCATCATCGATAACCAACAACTGCTGGATCAAATCCAAACGACCCTGCAAGAGACGACGGTGCTTTATCAGGCGAGTAAAGCCTTGCTAGAGACCAACCAGCCGACTGACATCATTGATGTGATCGTCAATCACTTGATCGAGCCGCATATCAATCAGGTGTTCATCGCGCTCTTGAACAAAGCCTCGTGGGATGCGTCGGGCGCAGCGGTCGAAGTCGTCGCGAGCTGGCAATTGGATAGCGATGTCGATCTGTTGGGCGTGACGCTCAGCCCGGAGCAATTCCCGGCGTGGACGCAATTGGCGACCGACACGGCAGTGCTGGCGATCGAAGACATCTACGACGAGCAATACGACCTTGACCCGCTGGAGCAGACTAGTATCGCCAGCCTCGACACGCGCTCGCTGGTGGTCATCCCCTTGCGCGTGCCCTCGCGTGCGATCGGGGCAATCTGGCTAGGCTCGCGTGAGACACACACTTATAGCGATGCCGACATGCGTATCTTCCAGACCTTTGCCGAGCAAACCTCGCTCTCGCTGGAGGCGCAACGCCTGCTACAAGAGACGAACCAGCGCGCCGCCCAACTGGAAACCTCATCGGCGATCAGCCAGAGCGTGAGCCAAATTCTCGATCTCGACGTGCTACTGCCGCAAGTGGTCGATCTCATCCGCGAGCAATTCGGCTACGATCAGGTGCAAATCTTCCTGATGGATGACGAACGCGAGTGGGCATTGCTACAGGCGAGTACCGGCGAGCCGGGCGAGAAGTTGCTGGCGATCGGTCACAAGTTACAACGAGCATCCGAGTCGGTGATCGGGCAGGTGACCGAACTCGGCATCCCGACGATCGCGCTCGATACAGCCGATGCCAACGTGGTACACCAGCCCAATCCTTACCTGCCGCTGACACGCTCTGAGTTAGCCCTGCCGCTGACGGTCAAGGGCGAAGTCGTCGGGGCGCTCGATGTGCAGTCCAATCAGCCGAATGCCTTCAGTGATGAAGATGTGCGGGCGCTCGAATCCTTGTCGAACCAGATTGCAGTCGCGATTGAGAATGCGCGCCTGTACGAAGATGCTGAACGCAGTGCCGAGGAGATGTCCTTCCTCTTCGACATCACGACGGCGGCGGCGGCGGCGGATACGCTCGAAAGTGCGCTGGGGCATGTCGCGCAGAGTGTGCGCGATACCTTCAACGCCGAGACAGTCGCGATTTACCTGCCGCGTGAATACGAAGATTACAACCAGAATCAGAAGTTCCTGATGGAAATCGAGGCGCTGGCGACGACCGGCACTGCTACGCCTGATAGCCTGTCGTCGATCGATCTTGATGATGCGACCAATATGGTCGGCGTGGCCGCTAGCTCTCGGCAATCGCAATTGATCCGCAGTATCTACAACGAAGACCGCTACCAGACGCTCAACAATCGGACGCGCTCGGCAGCACTCGTGCCGATCACATCCGGCGCGACGCTCGTCGGTTTGATCGTCGTCGAAAGTGGGCGCGTCGGCGCGTTCGTACAGGAGACGCTGACGCTCTTCCAGACGCTCGCCGGTTCAATCGCAGCGATCATCCAGAACTCGCAATTGCTGGAACAATTGCAAGAGACCAACCAGCGCTTGATCGAAGTCGATCGCCTCAAGAGCCAGTTCCTCGCCAGCATGAGCCACGAGTTACGCACGCCGCTGAACTCGATCATCGGCTTCAGCCGCGTGATGCTCAAGGGGATTGACGGCCCGCTGACCGAGATGCAAGAGCAAGATTTGAACACGATCTTCAACAGCGGTAACCATCTGCTGAACTTGATTAACGATATTCTCGATCAGGCGAAGATCGAAGCCAACGAACTCAATCTCAAGTTCGCGTTCTTCGATATCAAGCCGATGATCGAGAGCGTGCGCTCGATCGCCATCGGCATGTTGAAAGAGAAGCCGCTCGATTTTCAGGTCGATATTGCGCCCAATATGCCGCAAGCCTTCGGGGATGAGTTCCGCAGTCGTCAGATTTTGCTGAATCTGGTCAGTAATGCGATCAAGTTCACGCCTGAAGGCGACGTCCGTATTCAGGCGTATGCCACCCCCGATGATGCGACCGGCGAACCGGTCGTCCGCATCGACGTGACCGACTCCGGCATTGGTATCTCCGAAGCGGATATGCCGATCCTGTTCGAGCAATTCCGTCAGGTCGATTCCTCGCTGACGCGCACTGTCGGCGGGACGGGCTTGGGCTTGCCGATCTCGAAGGCGCTTGCCGAGCTACAAGGCGGTAATCTCTTCGTTGAGTCGGAAGTCGATGTCGGTTCGACCTTCAGCGTCGTCATCCCGACAGCTCCCGGCGCAGAAGAAGAATACGACAGCCCGCAGGAAGAAACCGGCAAAAAACCAAAGACCAGTCCCGACCCGCTCAAGGATACGTCCAGCGGCTTAATCAAGAAATCCGATGTCGAAAAAGCCAAGCAGATGGCGGTCCACAATGGCGACGACGCGCACGACGACAACGACACCCAACCGCAGACGAACAAGCCCAAGCGCGAAAGCCCGATGCGACAAGTGTTGAACGAGCAACGCCTCGCCCTGCTGATCGAAGATAATAAAGAGATAGTCGATCGCTTCCGGCGCACACTCCAGCGCGAAGGCTTCGAGGTGACGACTGCTGATCTCGCGCCTTATGCCGAGGCGATGGCGAGCCAACTGCGCCCGAACCTGATCTTGCTCGATGTCAACTTCGCTGAGGGCAAAGGCTGGGACATCCTGAAGAACCTGAAAGAGCGCGACGATACCTTCGATATTCCGGTGATCGTCACGACGATGGATGACGACTCTGAGCGGGCATATCGTCTCGGCGCGTATCACTTCATGCAACGTCCGGTATTGCCGGATGAATTGCTGGCGGTCGTCACCGAAGCCGAACAAGAGAGCCGCCGCGAGCGCATCTTGATTATCGACGATCAGCCGGATGCGATCCGCCTCTTGAAGCAATTGCTAGACGAACACGGCGATTTCCGCGTGTTCTCAGCCGAGAGCGGCGACGAGGGCATTTCGTTGGTGGCACGTCGTCGTCCTGATCTGATCATCCTCGATCTGCGAATGCCGGAGAAAGACGGCTTCGCGGTGCTGGATGAGTTGCGCGATAACCCAGAAACCGCTAACATACCGGTACTCGTCGTCACTGGCGAGCTGGACTTCAACGCGAGCGAGCAAGAAGCACTGGAGAATATTCGCGTTGTGCCGAAGGCAGACATCAACCAAGAAGAATACGATCAATTCATTACCAATGTCCGCGCCTATCTCGAATCGAAAAATGGATAAAGCTCATACATGGTCACACAGACGAAAAGCATCTTGCTCGAATGTACGAATTGCCGGACGGTCACCGATTTCACCGAGTTCAAAGGCACTTGCCCGACCTGCGGTGAGAAAATCGTCCAGCCCCGCTATGAGTTCGATAAAATCGATGTGCAGGCGTGGTTACAAGAACTCAAAACACGTCCGACGGATCTCTGGCGTTATCACGAAGTTCTGCCGATTTATAATACCGATTACATCGTGTCGCTCAACGAGGGCGGCACCCCCCTCATCAAGTCCGAGGCTCTCGCCGCAAGTCTCGGCTTGAAGCATCTCTACATCAAAGACGAACGCCAAGGCCCGACCGGCAGTTTCAAAGATCGGCAGGCGACGGTTGCCGTCTCCGCATTGAAAGAGATGGGCGTTGATGATGTCGTCGTCGCCAGCACCGGCAACGTGGCGATTGCCTATTCTGCCTATGGGGCGCGGGCGGGTATCCACCTGTGGGCCTTCTTCCCCGAGCTAACGCCCAACGATAAAATGCGCGAAGCCGCGCTCTACGGGGCTGAAGTCATCAAGACCACCGGCACTTATGACCAGACCAAAGAACTCGCCGCCAACTTCGCCGCCAAGAAAAGTCTATTCCTCGATAAAGGCATCAAGAGCGTCGCCGCCACCGAAGGCATGAAGACCATGGCCTATGAAATCGCCGAGCAACTGGGCACGATGCTGGAAGGGGGCGCGCGCTGGCGCTCGCCGGATTGGTTCTTGCAGGGGGTCAGTGGTGGGCTAGGGCCGATCGGCATCGGGCGCGGCTTTCAAGAGATGTTAGACTTCGGCTTGGTCGATAAACTGCCGGCTTTCGGCATGATTCAATCGGCTGGCTGTGCGCCGATGGTACACGCCTTCGAGCGCGGTCAGCGCGTCGCCACGCCGATCGAAAATAGCGAGTCGATCATCGTCACGCTGGCAACGGGTAATCCCGGACGCGCCTATGAGATTCTCTACGATTACGTGCAGGCGAACGGCGGGCACTTCCTCAGCGCGACGGACGAAGAAGCCTTCAACGCGATTCGTGTGCTGGCGCGTCTCGATGGCATCTCGGTCGAACCGGCAACCGGCGTGACTTTCGCCGGACTCATCAAGATGGTGCGGCAGGGCATCATCAAGCCCGATGATGTCGTGGTCGTCAACTGCTCCGGTCATACGCTACCGGTCGAAAAGCGCATCCTCGGCGAGCAATGGCAACGCGTCCTCGATCTATCCGGTGCGGCGAAATCCGCCCCTGTGCCCGAAGACGACCTGAAAGATGTCGTCAGCGATATCGAAGGCTCGCTCGGTGGTTTGCGCCGGGTGGTCATCATCGAAGATAACGAAGCCGCCGCCCGCCTCATGAGCCGGATTCTGGAGCGTCGCCGCAACAGCGAAGTGTATCTGGCGCAGGATGGCGAAAAAGGCATCGACATCGTGCGGACGATCCAGCCCGATCTGGTCATCACCGATCTGATGATGCCCGGCGTCGATGGCTTTGAAGTGATCGATATCATCCGCAACGATTCCACGCTCAGCGAGATTCCGATTGTGGTCGTCTCTGCCAAAGATTTGACCGCCCGCGAGCGCGATTATCTCAACATGCACGCCGATATGGTGCTTCAAAAAGGCTCATTCATCGACGATGCCTTCATGCAAGAACTCATCCAGAAGCTAAACTGATAGCGACGGGGGCGCGACTGCACTCAGCGCGTCCCCGCTAAAAACGCCGTCACCGCCTGATAGGCTTCCGCGCGCCCAACATCCTGAAACATGATATGCCCGCCCGCTTGCACCAGATATTGCTCGACATGCGCGCTTGCAATCTGTCCGGCGAGATATTCCATGTGCGCCGGTGGGCAGGTCGGGTCATGCTCGCCATAGAGCAAGAGCGTCGGCACGGTCACCGCCGGCAAATGGGCGATCGCCACCTGCATCACCTCGTATAACTCTTGCACAGCGCGGCTCGACCAACGACTGTAAACCGTGCGCCCGATGACCGCTTCGCCGCGCCGGTGTTGTTCAGCAATGATGGCCGCGTTCAAATCCGGCTCGGATGGATGCTCGGTATAAGGCATGACCATATCTAACCAGCGTCCATACGGCATCAGCGGGTTGACGGTGAGCAGCGGCGCGGCGGCGACCACCAACCGATCAACGGGATGCGCGCGCGCGAGGAGTAAGCCCAGCAGACCGCCCATACTATGCCCGACGACGTGGATCGTCTGGCATTGTTGCGCCAGCAGGTGATAAGCGTCCAGCACCGTGCCGTACCAATCCTGCCAGCGCATCCGTCGCATATGGCGATGGTCGATGCCGTGTCCGGTCAAGCGGGGGACGTAGACCGTATAGCCCACAGTGGCGAGATGCGCCCCCAGCCAGCCGACTTCTGCCGGATTCGCCATGAAGCCGTGTAGCACCAAACAGCCGACATCGCCACCGGCATACCACTGGGGCGACGCGCCCGCGATCAACTGCGGTAATTGTTGTTTATCGCTCATCGGTGTCTCTCGTTCTCCTGTTGAATTCATCGCAATCAAAACCGGTTCTTTCGTATCTGGCGTGGTCAAGCGCTTCTTGTTCCCTTTTTGAAAAAAGGGAACGCCAAAAACTTTTGCTTTTTTGAACGCATAGCGTTCAAAATGAACGAAGTCAAGGAACGATCGTTCCTTGCGGGGGTGCGGGGACAAAGCCCCTGCAACAAAAACCACGCGACATTCCAAAGAGCCTCAAAACCAAGCGCACTCATTATATGCTATAATCGCGGGCAGACTGTTCATCATCAATGTAGGACGATACTCATTATGGCAAAAAGTGATTGGACAACCGTCATCGGGCTAGAAGTACACGCCGAGATGTTGACCGCGACCAAAATGTTCAGCAATTGTCCGGTTGTCGATAGCGTGACCGCGCCCCCCAACACCGCCGTTGATCCGCTCTCGCTGGGGATGCCCGGCACATTGCCCGTCATCAACCGGCAAGCGATGGAATACGGCATGATGGTCGGCTTGGCGCTGAATTGCGATATTCCCCCCTTCAATCAGTTCGCACGCAAGAATTACTTCTATCCTGATCTGCCCAAAGGCTATCAGATCAGCCAGTACGATTACCCGCTGGCGGTCAACGGGCATCTGGATATTCCGCTAGCGGATGGCACGCGCAAACGTATTCACATTCGCCGTGCCCACATGGAGGAGGATACCGGTAAGCTGACGCACTGGGGCAACAGCTCGCTGGTCGATTACAATCGGGCGGGCGTGCCGCTACTCGAAATTGTCACCGAGCCGGATTTTCGCAGTAGTGCCGAAGCCGAAGCCTACTCGCGCAAGTTACGCGCCATCCTGCAATTTCTGGGCGTGAATCACGGCGATATGTCCAAGGGTGTCCTGCGCTTTGAAGCCAACGTGAGCGTGATGCACAAAGGTGATAGCGAGTATCGCACCCGTACCGAGATCAAGAACCTCAACAGCATCAAGAGCATGGTGCGCGCGATTGATGCCGAAGTCAAACGGCAGATCAAGCTCTATGAAAAGGGCGAGCCGGTCATCCAGGCGACGCTAGGCTGGGACGATGCCGCCGGTAAGATCATCATCCAACGCTATAAAGAGCGCCCCGACGAATATCGCTACTTCCCTGAGCCGGACTTGCCGATTGTCGAAGTCAGCCGCGAGTGGGTCGCTGAGGTGCGGGCACGTCTGCCCGAATTGCCGGATGCCAAGCGCGAACGTTTCGTGACGAAACTGGGATTGACCGCCTACGATGCGGACGTGTTGACGGCTGATAAAGCCATCGCAGATTACTACGAAGCGATCCTAACTGCCGCCGCTGGTGTCGATGCCAAGACCGTCGCCAACTGGGTCACGGGGGATTTGTTCAGCTTGCTCAATAAAGAGCGCATCGACCCCGAACAGATCGCGCAAACGCCGATCAACGCTGAGAACTTCGCCGAATTAATTACGCTGGTCGAGAAAGGCACGATTAACGCCGGAACAGCGCGAAGTAAAGTATTGCCGAAGATGTGGGATGAAGGCAAAGGCGCGGCGCAAATCGTAGACGAAGATAATCTAGCACAGGTCAGTGATACCAGCGTCATCGAAGACAAAGTGCAAGAAGCGATGGACGAGAATCCCGATATGGTGCAGAAGTATCTGGACGGCAACGAAAAAGTGATGAACGCCATCTTCGGGCAGACGATGCGCCTGCTCAAAGGCAAGGGCGATCCACAGGTGGTGCGGCAGGTGCTACAGGATAAACTCAAGGCTTTGCAGTCGGAGTGAGATCATTGCAGACGGGTTCGCTGTAGCAAACCCTCTGCATCGTCCGCCGCATTTATGACTCAAGTATACGACAGACGCGAAATGACACATGAAACCGATACCTACACGCCCATCCATCTATGCGATTTTAGTCGCACTCCTGCTCTTTGGCTGTTGGGTGCGCTTGCTCCACATTGGCGCACAAAGCCTGTGGGCGGATGAAGCCTTCACCTATGCTGTCATCCGCGCTGATAGCTTCTGGACGGTGCTGAATCGCGATGTGCATCCGCCGCTTTACTTCTTACTGATTGATACGTGGGCGGAGCTGGCAGGCATCTCAGAATTTAGCTTGCGCCTGCCATCGCTGTTCGCTGGTGTGATCAATCTCGCGCTGGTCTACGTCCTCGCGCGTGAAGTCATGCGCCACCGTCCGCGCCCGATGGCGGCGATCACCCCCATCATCGCCGTTTTGCTCCTCGCGCTCTCTGATCTGGAGATTATGCTCGCCCAAGAAGCGCGCTCGTATACCTTGCATCTGGTATGGGTGCAGGTCAGCATCATCGCTTACTTACGCTGGATACGCACATCGGCGCGCCCGTGGGCGCTCGCCTTCGTCCTCAGCACGACGCTGATCGTTTACACGCATTATATGGGCGTGTTCACGCCCTTTGCGCTGGGCTTACACGCGCTGATCGTCTTGCGTGGCGCACAACGCTGGCAAGCGTGGGCGATGCTGATTCTGTCGGCATTGCTGGTCGTGCCGTGGGGCGTAGGCGTCGTCATCCCGCAACAGATCGGCAAGTTCGCCAGCGACATCATCCCCGCCTATGATTCAAGCTGGGAGACGCTGTGGTATTTCCGCCTCGCATGGCTCACGGATCAATGGGCATTAGGGCTATTGCTCTTACTGGCGGGTATCGTCGTGATTGTCGATAGCGGCGGCGATTATCGGGTACGCTGGTTGCCCCTGCGCGCGACCGGCTTGCTGGTGCTGTGGATTGTGGTGCCGCTGGTGCTGGCGTTCGTCGTCAATGTGTGGTTGCCGGTACTGTTCGATTATCGCATCTCACAGATTACGCCGGCGGTGGTGCTGTTGATCGCCTTCGGCATCGCTAACTTTCGTCCGCGTGCGCGCTGGTTGCTCGTGCTGGCGATTGTGCTGTATAGCGTGAGCATCGTCGATGTCTATCGCACGAAACCGCCGTGGCGCGAGCTAGCGACGCTGACGACTGATTATGCGCTGGCGGGCGATGCGGTCGCGGTGGAGATGATGAACGATTACCTGATGGAGTATTACTTCGATCGCCAACTCGCGGATGGCATCGACGAGGCGTATTTGTGGCAGTGGCGCACCTTCGATCCTGCGACTTATGAGGCGGGATCGCTGGACTTCATGGCGACGAATCCGGTGATCTGGCTTACACATTGGAGTAGCAACGATGACGCGTTCGCCCGTCTGGCAGCGACCGGACATCACCTGACGATGCGCCGCTCGATCGATCATGTCGGCAACGCGCTGACAGTCGAGCGCTATCAATATGTCGAGACGATCGCCCCCTTGCTAACGCCCTTCGAGAATGGTATGTATCTGGTGGATGTTAACGTGGCGCGTGATCAGGTCGATTTATTGTGGCACAGCGCCGCGCCCCTTGCTGTCGATTACACCGTCTCGACCAAGTTATTGCGCGCTGGCGAAGTCGTCGCACAGGTCGATCACGCGCCACAGTTCAACACGCGCCCGACATCGACATGGCAATCCGATGAGCTGATCTACGATCCGTATCAGTTCGATGTATCGTCATTGCCGGCAGGCAGGTATGATATTTTCGTGCAGGTTTACGTCTGGTCGCCGCAGGGCATCAGCGTCATCCCGACGACGAGTGGCGCAGATGGTTTGATCGTCGGACAATTATCGACATGAAACCCAATATTGACACAATTTATATAGATTTTGTGTGTGACCTGTGCTAGAATAGAAGTTCTAAATAGAAGCGTGAAAAAGCGTCATCACGCATCGTATGACGCGCTATAAATGACTCATGCGCCGCTTTATTTGCGTGTGCGTGGGAGTAAGGATAGGAAACGATATGGCTGGTGCATTTGAACAAACAATCATCATTGGTAACGTCGGACGTAGTCCGGAGTTGCGCTACACACAGAGCGGGACACCCGTGTGTGATTTTAGCGTCGCGGTCACGTCGCGCTGGCGCGATAGCCAAACCAACGAACAGCGCGAGAAAACCAACTGGTATCGCGTGACGGCGTGGCGTGGGCTGGCCGAAGTCTGCTCGAAGTACGTCACTAAGGGCATGTCCGTGATGGTCAGCGGGGACGTGAAAGCCAGTGCCTACATGGGCAACGATGGCGAACCGCGTGCCTCGCTCGATTTGACTGCGCGTGATGTGCAATTCTTGAATCGCGTCGATGAGTCTAGCGGGGGCGGCTCCTCATCTAGCAGTAGCAGTTACGACGACTTCGCGCCGCCATCGCAGGACGTAGACGACATCCCCTTCTAGTACCCGACCACCAAAAACTTTTAAGGCTCTTTGGGATGTCGCGTGGTTTTTGTCGCAGGGGCTTTGCCCCCGCACCCCCACAAGGAACTATCGTTCCTAGACCTTGTTCATTTTGAACGCTGCGCGTTCAAAAAACCAAAAGTTTTTGGTGTTCCCTTTTTTCAAAAAGGGGACAAGAAGCGCTTGACCACGCGAGATACGAAAGAACCCGCATTTATCGCCGGCTAATGCCTCTTACAGCGTGCAACTGGACTGTACGAGGCATTGCGCCTTGGGCGTATCATTCAACAATCGGGCAGGTTGCTGCGGTCGGGCGTTCTTC
>DAOTTV010000148.1:0-20050 GCA_034437755.1 Anaerolineae bacterium
GCTACGAGTGCATCGGTCACGACAGGGACAATCCGCGCAGGTCTTGCGTGTAAATTGAACCTGAATAGTCTTACGTTGTCGCTTATTACGAGTAATCGTTGAGGGTTTCCAGTGTGTGCTGATTTTGCCCATCGGGCAGGTGATTTCTTGCTTTTCCCAGTCAATGACAAAGTCTTTGAGAGCAAAGGCATCAGGATCAAGCGATTGCCAACTGGTATCCACTCGTGACGGTCCGAGTAGTTCAATCCCGTGCTCATTGAAGCCCTCCGTTGCTAAATCAGCCGCCACATAAGCGGTATCCACAAGGTGTTCATTAGGCAACAAATCCAAGCGGTTCAACCCACTATAAATATCACGCACGACATCCACATCTTGATCGGTTGAGATCGTTGTCTGAATATCTGTGATGAAATGAGCTTCATCATCGGCACACGTTTCTGTGAAATGAACTTTGTAGCCGACCCAAGTTTCACCACGCTTCGTGCTATAGCGTGTGTCTATATCGTAAGGTGAGGCAATCATAATTGACGAGGGTGCAGACTGTCCATTCTTGCGCCATTTCACATTGTCTTCTTCATCTTGGTAGAATTGTTGAACCCAAATCTGGCGTAAAATCTCGACCGCAGGAATATCTCGAAGCCATGAGGGGCTAAAATCGTCATAAATACAGTACAGGAGATACATCCCATCAGTCCCAATGACTTCGGCAACGGTTTCGCGTTCTTTTTTGTCATGAGGCAGGCGATATTCCTCGAAGTGTTTCCCGTAAATCTTAAACCACTCAACAGGCACTTGTTGTTTGAGCCAGTCTGGAACAGCAACTGCCAGTGCATTGAGGGCGGCATGAAGTGTTTCACCCACGATTTCAAGGCGATTAAGCCTTCTGACTGATGCTAAAACGTGTGTGGCATCTGTTCGTTGTCGCTGATGCTTTTTCAACATACCTGTCTCTTTAAGGCGTATCAACAACGTTTCAAACAACTGGTGAACGGCTTGATCAGTGAGCAAGCGTTGACGAAACTCACTTAAAACAGAATAGTGAAAACCCGCATCCTTCAAATCTAACCCAAGTACATATTTCCAATCAATGCGCGCACGTACCGCATCCGCAGCCTGACGGTCTGTTAGGTTTTCGGCATATTGCATCACTGTAACCCATGCTAACCGCCATGGACTCAAACCCGGTTGCCCACGCACTGCATATAGCTCGTAGAATTGCTCATCTGTATAAATTGTGCCTAACTCATCACGGATCAGCATGTATGGATTACCTTTTGGAAAAGCAGCATGAGCCACTTCAATCGTGTTCCCTGGGATAATCGTTGGGTCTTGTGGATGCAGGCACATTTGATCGTCTCTCAAAAAATGGGTTGATGGGCTCAATTTTAACCGCATTCAAACCCTTCGACGAATTCGCCAACAAGACCTATCCCGAACTGCCCCCTACAACATATGACGCGTAGTATGGAGATTCGAAGAGATATTGGTGATTTTCAAGGATTAGCGCATAGTTACAATATGTTAGCGGGTCTAAACAAGATGACGGGACAACTCGACATTTCACAAGAATATTTTGCGAAGAGTCTGGCAATTTGCCGTACCATCGGTGACCAATTTGGCATGAGTAGCAATCTATCAAACCTGGGGACAGTTGCCCGCGCCCGCGGTGAATTCGAGGATGCGAAGCGGTATCTTGAAGAAGGGGTTCAACTCTTCGATGAGATCGGTGTCCCACATTATTTGGTGGCAAGTGCCGCCCAATTAGCTCTCACATATGTTGATTTAGGCGACCTCCTACTCGCACGGCAAGCCTTTGCCAGAGCAGTGGATGTCGCAAGCCAACACGGCAAACAAGAAGGGTATGTGTTCACCTTAGTTGCCGCTATTGCACTAGCACATGCTGACAATCAGCAGGATCATGCACGCGATTGGCTCGCATTCATCAACACTGTACCTGAATCGTATGCTACGCTATCCGATGAAATTGACAGGCTAAATGGCCTGATGACAACTCCATCGGACAGACAAAAGAACTCGGCAAAGGTGATGACAGAAGATGAAAAGCTCGTAACTTTCCGTACAATCCTAAATGATGCCAGAATGCTGTTGCTTTCTTGATGCGCTCACCGTATGAGATTGTCCTTAGCCTTCGTCGCTTTCATCGAGGATACTATCGAGCCGTAGCCAGCCTTCAGTAGACTCAGCAGGGCGTGCGAGATGGGCTTCGTCCACTGCGGGTAGTACGTCGTCCGTCTGCCATGCTGTTAAACCCTGACGTTGTACCCACTGCCAGCCTCCTTGAATATCTTCTGGCAGAGGCATTTGTGCCCGTTCAGGATCGACCAGCAGAGGCCCGAACCGGAAAGCGACTTGCATCCTACTCAGAGCCGCTTCAACCTGTGGTGCAGGCAAATCTACGCGAATACGCGGCAGAATACCGGATGTCACATGGATGCTTCCGCGTGGGTCAACGATGAGTGTCAGCTTCACAGCCTGACTCGTATCGCCGCGATCCGTCACAGCGACGGTCAGACGATCGGATGGATTGATGTAAGGATGATCAATCGGGCGGGCGACGGTGCTAGATTCGCCCGATTGCGTATTGCCTAAGCTGGTGACTTCGCCTTGCACCTCTGAGATGAGCGTGTTGAAGCCCGTATGACGCTCAGGGCGTTTTTTGATGCTGGCAAGGTCTTCGTGGACTGGATAGAACTGCGTGTAATCATCGTTGATGAAATATCCAATGACTCCATCGTGGATTTGCCGTAAATCGCCCACTCGCACGCGGAAAACGGGTGTGGCGTTCACTTTAGGGGCGAGTGTTTCGATGTGTAAAGTGGCACGCACGACCGCTAGCGGATGCCCCATGAGTGCCGCGACTTTTTGACTGTTCTCGCGTCCGAGTGGGTCTTCAGTCCACATGGTGGAGTCGATACAGCGCAGTAAGGCAGATAAAGCCGTCTCGTCAGAGCGTGGTGCTTGGTCGTCCTGCATACCATGTTGTAATAAGCCACTGGCGAAGCCTTGTAGATGCGCGTTGGGCAATTGTGGCATGCCGATGGTGCTGTTCTGTGTCGGGCTATTACGCCACTCCACGCCAAAGCTATACGGCATCCGTTGTATCTGCCCCAGATTACTGCCATCAGCGGCATATAGCTCCAGTGCTTCGTCGAGATGATCCGCCATCAACCACCCACAAATCGCAGGCTGTGCATCAGAATGAGGCATGTGATCGTCATCGGCGGCGACCAGGCGCAAGTTGACACGTGCCGGTTGGGTCAAGCGCGGTGATAACTTGATCAAGCCCGCATCATTCCACGTAGACGCGACATCCGGCGTTTGCTTGACTTGTAGATTATCATTGGCGACGAGTTCTTCATCTGCTGTCAGGGGCTGTGTATCATCGCTCAAATCGCGTTTGATGAGGTAGATGAAACGCCCGAAGACATCGACAACACGCATCTTGCGGATGCGTAGGTGACCGGCACGCCATGCGCGCGCGGGTGCGCGTGGTGTAAGCTCGGTGAATGACTCGAGACCATCTTCGGTGCTGATGCCCGCCAGCCAATCGTTGAAGCCGCTTAACGTACATGCGCTCATGTCGAGGCTACGCAGGCGGCTTGCCAGTTCTTTGATTTCGTTATAGCTTTGTGGGTCGTCTTCTTTCAAAGTCGCTAAAAGCTCGTTCAAACGTAAGCCGAGCAACCGCCCCGGACGCTCGGTGAATAGACTTCGCCCCTGAAAAATGCGCTTGTCGGTTGGATCGACAGACTGCACGCCGGTTTCGACGTAATCCGTCTCGCGCAATGTCCATTCTTGCTCCCAATCCTGTGACGGATACCATTCAAACTCCCAATCAAGGTGCATCGGGATGAAGGGTTGCCCGCCCAGCGATGGATTTTCTGGCGCATCGCACCACAGGGTATAGGCGACCAAAGATGGTATCTGTCCCGGAATCTCGATGTTCTTCACCAGTTGCTCAGCAAGCATCTGGGGATTGTGATGCGTGCGTAGCAGAAGCGCGAGATCTTTGGAGATGCGCTGGAGTTGAAGCGGCGGCAGGGGTAACTCGGTCTCTTGCAAGAGATACGCATGGGCGGCTAACAGGTAACGACTGATCGGGTCGATGAGGATTGTCTCATGCAGGATGCGGCGTACATCAAGGCTTAAGCGATTGAGTACGATCGTTTCTGTATCCCGTCGCAACAGATCATCGACAAGGACGGGACTCTTGCCAATACCGATCACTTCTTTCGTTAAGGTATCGCGCCAGAAGCGGGTTGTGATGTTAATTTGTTGAAACTGGTCGTAGCTCAGGCGACAGCGTAAGGTTTCGTCATCGGTCAAGCGACCATCGAACCCGTGTCGCAGTGTGTGTGTGGCGCGTCGAATGAGTAGCATTGGCTCGTGTGCTCGCCAGTAATGCTGGGGATCATCTGGCGCTGACTCATCATCGAAGCCGATGAAATCGTTCAGGTGCAATTGTGCTTCTAGGCGTGGGATGCCATCTTCGGCATGATACTCATCGAGCATGTTATAAACGGTTGTCAGCAATTGCATCTGCAAGAGGCTGTAACTCCCGGTATTGCTATCAGGTGCGAGTGCTGTCACCACGCCTTCATAGCTATTGTTGCTGGCGATTACGCCTAATTCGTCACTATCCGGTAAATCGGCATTAATGTCGTAGTCCGCTGTGTACGCGACATTGAACACCGCGCCATGACAGAGTGTGTGCTGAGGAATGATATTAGAGACTGCCGCTTGTTGCCCCAGCGCGTTGGGGGTCGCGAGCAGTTGCTCAAGGCGGGTATTCGCCTCAGCCCCTAATGACCAGCGGAGTTTTTCTAGGCGCTGGAACAGTTGGGCTTCGGTCGCTACGCCGCTTAGCGGGTCATAAGCTGAGTCAGAATACCAACCGATGACGCTGTACGTCAGATAACCTTCGATGTCTAAATCATCTGTCTCGTGAATATCCTGTAGCGTATCGTGGAAGCCCAGAATGTTGCGGACGTTATCATAGTAACCTGAGAACTCGGCATGGTTTGACGGGCCGACAGCGGTCAGGCGGCGACTACTCGGCGCTGTTGCCGGTGTATGCCAGTCTGCCAATGGTGTCACCCGCGCTTGCCCGTCGGCAGTCTCGTTTTCCAGTATCCACGATTTGATGAAGCGTTGGGGGATCATACTGCGTTTTAAATCGTGGATGTTGACTGCGCCATCGTTTAACTTATCCAGGTCATAGTACGGCAGAAGATCACGCAGGGACGGTGTCATGATACGCGTGATGAGCCAGCAATCAGGGATGATGGGAAAAACGGGTGCTTCGTCGGGGTTGGTTTGTTCGCCATGTGTCAGGGCATCGGGCAATGCCCAGTGGAGATGCACGCCTAGTTCGCGCTGTTTGGTATCTTCGAGATTGCTGAACGGTGCCGGACGAGTCTCCATGCGCGTGTCAGCCCATGCGCGCGATTGCATTCGTTCCGTGACGACCAGCGCGGCAACATCTATCGGCACGAGGACGTGCGTGTCCTCGAAGGTGTCAGCGAAGATCGACATCCCGCTCAAATCTGTGTTTGTTCCTGCCAGACCTTCATGGTTCAAGATGGCATTATTTGCATGAATCTGGGTGGCTGTCTGTAATTTATTATTTTGGATGACCATTAGCCCTTATCCTCCCTGCTCGATAGATGTGCCCATCGTCGCCAGTTCCCAGATTGCGGCACTGGCTTTGGCACTTTGGTCGCCGAATTTTTGTAAGTGTGGGTACTGCAACATCTGCGTTGCCAGTTGGATCGCGTTGATGTCTGCCTCGTTGTGATACTCGGCGATCTCCTGCGCGAGGCTCTCGACATTGATGACATTGCGCCCGTTGTCGCGCAGGGGGACTGCTATTCTCTGATCGGTTTGAATCTCGCGCCCCACTCGCACCTCGAACGGTTCCTCGATCTGATCAGGACTGTCATGTTGTTGAATATGACGCGGGAACAGATAAAGCGAGCGATCTTTCTGCTCTTGCTCGACCCCGAACATGATACCTTCACGCGGTTCTTCCATTTCGACAAGTTCGGGGATGCCCTCGAACAAGCACAGCAACACACCCGGCGAGAGCCGATCCATACGGAGCAAGGGCAGGGGCGCTGTCTGTAGCTTGTTATAGGCGCGGACTTCCATCCCGACCCAACCGGACACGATCCGCGAGCGCATCAACATCCCGCTGAGAGGTACGCCATCTTTTCTGAAGACATGCTCGGTAGGGATGCCATTGGTCTGCCGGTGGCGGCGGCGTAGGACACTTTCTTCGCCATCTAATACCGTGCGTAGGCGTGCCATAGCGAAGTGATGGTGCATGTAATCGCGCGTGTTGACTTTGCCGACACTCAGTGCGCCATCAACAAGCCGATCTGTCCAATTGCGGTCGATGTAAAAAAAGCGAATCGACTCGGGCGGTAGCATCTCTGGACGCGGCACGATGTAATCGAAGGGCAAGCCGTATAACAAGCGCAATTGCGCCAGAAAGTCACGCACGGCAACGGGGGCATCCTCGGCCGCTTCGATAGCCGCCTGCATCGCGATTTGATCGATTGTCTTGGCAATAAAAGTCGGTTCTTCTAGCAAATGACGGCTCATGTTAAATCCTCCGGTGTCCAGACATTATCAATCTGTTCTTGTAAATCGCTGATAAATTGAGCATCTTTGGCGAGTGTCACCCCGTCCATGTTGTTGAAGGTCGCTGTGAAGTCGATCTCTGCCGCGAGTGATGCACCGGGCAGTACGTCTAACATCACAGGATTGCCCCTCAGTAAGTCGTCGAGCTGGGATAGGCTGATTCCCAGCACTTCTGCGATGAAGTCGCGCTTCAACCAGTGAGATTGCTCGAAGAATTTGTCCCAATCATCGACGTAGAGCGGCGGTAGTTGAACTTGGCGCATATTCTCTAGCATACTGCGGATTTGATCAGCACTGCGCTTGTCGCCCAAAGGTCGGATGTTCGGCGGTAGTGACGCATCGCGCTGGTTGCGGTGATGTGTCTTCGCGACATCGCGCCGCCACTGGAAGAGAGCTGATGCGAAGGTCGGGTGCTTGATGGCGAGTAAACGCCCGATCTCAAATGCTGAGGCGTAGCTGATATTCTCGAGTCCGGTGTGGGGGTCAATACGACGGGCTTGATCGGCATTATGATAGGGTGACTGTAGATTGCGCGTGACATGCGCCGCGACTGCTGGCCCGCGATACCAGACGACGCTCTTTTCGCCACTGCGGGCAGTATGGCGCATGGGGATATGACCGCTATCGAGTGTGACGCGGTAACTATCATCGCCTGTCTCGCGGAGTGGGACAGCACCCAGCAGTGAGACTTGGTCGCGCTCGACAATATTACGCATCAAACCGCCGAAGTCCTCCGCATCATCAGCGCAGGTGAATGTCCAGTAGGCAAGGGCGATACAACGCAACGGCGTTTGTGCGCTGGTACTCGGTGTGTCATAGGTCGGCAGATATGATGCTAAACCCTCAAGCGAGATCAAAAAGACCGTATAGCGCGTATCTTCTACGGGCAAGCGGTTACCGACGACAACCGAGAACCACCCGTCCTTATCCATACCCAGCAACTCTTTATCCTCCGTGTTGACCTGCCGAACGTGCGTTAACAGGCGGACTTCTTTAGCAGTCGGGGCAACCGCCTGAAACGTTGCCAGCGTCATCTCGACCCCGTAACAGGGTTGATTGTGCTCGGCAGTCGTCAGCGTAAGATGGTGTCCAAGCGTCCCATCCGCATTGCCGTTCATCATCGCGCCAACGGTATTACCCGTCGATGGATTGCGAATATCCACAATCTCATCATCGCGCAAGATCAACAGCGCGAGCCACGGCGTACTGTTAGTTGTATCCTGCGGGTTGAGGCGGCGTTCCCACGGCAGTGTACGCCGCCTCAACGTGACCTGTGGCAGGCGCGTCGTGTATAAGCCGACGCTATTCGGGGGCGGGTATACCCCGTGAATATCGCTGGGCATCAACTGAAAGCGCGGCCCCGCAACCCGAAACGACTGCTGGAAGGTCTGCGTTGGGAAGGGGTGTTGGCGATGATCTTCGTCAATCGGGCGCGTTTCGTCGGACATGATATTCCACTCGTACATCAAGTGTTGAAAGCTCTCGACCTGATAATCACCTGCTAGCAAGGGTGGCTTGCACGCCTCCCATAAGTTCATGTGTCCGCGTTGTGGCGCTTTAATTTCGGTCATGGCGCGTTTATCCCTTCATATCGGTTGTGTCAAAATTAGTGAGAGATGCCATGTTATCGACCTCAAAGACGATGCGTGCCTGCCCATATGGGGTAATCGCACCATCATCGACCAGTGTTTGTGGAAGCCGTTCCTGATAGGCTTTGTACAGGACACGAGCATCGACGTTGAAGCCGATCACACCACTAATCGTGAAGTTATTTTCTGGCATTGTGCGGATTAAACCGGCATTTGCCGCGGTCTTGGGTGTTTTGAGGGTGTAGAGCAAGAGCGCACGGCGATCATCGACCACCCGCAGAGCGTCGCTAGCGATGTAGGTATGACGTGTGTCAATCGTGAGCGGCGACACTGACGTATCCCGTAAGGCTTCGGGCTTAGGATGCTCGATCAAGATGCCGAGTGTGATCGTTGTGATGGGCAACCATGTCGTCATGTCCTGTTGCTGTTGGGTTGCTGTGCTGGCACGGCATAAGCTCTCTTGTATGGGTAAGCCATCTTTTTGCGTTTTTAACGCCTCATCGACACGGATTAAGCTCCCGCGTGCCAAGAGCGTATGGCGGCTCAATTGTGTCAGGTTGCTATGGGCTTGCCAGCCCGTCGTTGCTAATGGCGTGCGCGACTGTCGACGCGAGATATCGCCGAAGCCTTCGCCGCGCGCGCCGATGACATCCGCGACACATCCCAAGCCTGTGAGCGCACAACGGGCGGTATTCTCCGGCAGGGTGATGGTGATGTCGTCCATAACTTCGATATCCAGCACCGGATAACCGCCCTTGTCGAGGGCTGTCACCCGCACTGCCATATCCGTGACAATATGCACTTTTAGGGGTGCGCCGGTCGCCCGCCGTACTGGTATATCCCAGATTTGGGTCATGCCAGCATTGATGCGCGTACCGGCACGCAGATCAAACGGCGTGAGTGGCTCTGGCGGGGGTGGGTCGTCGGTCTTGGTGTCGGCAAGCATCCGTGTTTGCTCATCGTCGCTTTTGCTACCGGTCGTCTGTTTTTTTGTTTCGGGGGCGAGATATTTACGCTTATCAAGCGTCAGGTATTGGGTGGTCTTATGCGTCGTCTCGACGGTGTAATCCAGCGTATCGCCTAGCGTGCGACGCGTGGTATCACCAATTAACCGATCTTGGGTCGTATCATCGCTGGTGTACGGCTTTGTCTCTGATGTGTCGGTAGATGTCGATGTTCGGTCGTCGCCCTGTGCCTTGATGAATTCATGGGTGGTCAGCGTCGCGTCATTGATGACTGTCTCGGCTAGGCGACGGATACGCGGCGACATATAAGCATCGTAGTGGTACGCTTTGCCGCGCTCGGTGTGTGCGCCTTTATCATGCGCGAATTGCAAGCGATGATAAGGGACATTCGCAGAAATGCTGGTGATGTCGCGCCGCTCGAAAGTTGTCGCGCCCTTAATGCGCTCGACGGTCGTCGTCACGGCGGGAGCAACGACACTGCTGAAGTACTGCGGTTGTTGGATAGTTGCTGTCAACTGCGGGTGACGATGCTCCAGTCGATATATTGACTGTGTATCGACCGTTGGTTCATCGAGGATGACCAGATCATACGAGGGATGATGCGCCATGCCATCATACAGCGAGACGATTTCTGGCGGGGCGAAACGTGATTGTAGCAGATATGCGGCGGTGACCGCTTGCGATGCCGATGCTGGCACGCCGAAACCGAGGTGACGCAGTTGATCGAGTGTTTGCTCGCGTCGTGGGCGATAATGCTCACCCGCGAGTATCTCGCGTGCGAGATCAATCACGACGAAGGGATCGATCGTATCCAGTAGCTCGGCATAGAAGTCGGCGCTTGTCAGGCTGAGGATTGCATCCGGCAACAACACTTGCGCGTTAAAGGGCAGGGGCGCAACCCCGATTTCGTAATCATAGATTGCAATATCGCGCAAACGCGCCACAGCATCGAGGACGATTTCGGCGATGATCTCAATACCGACCAAGCCCGGTATCGTCTTGGCATCCGCTGTTTCACTGCCATCGCTCTGATCGTCATAGTCCCAGACGGCGGCGGGCATCTTCGCCACGCGGAACAGAACTTTCAGCGCGCGGTGGGTGTTACTAGCGGGGAAGGCATAGCCATAGTGGATCACCCCCGCACGATTTTCCTGATAGGGTTGCCGGTCGCGTGTGAGTGCGATGAGCGTTCCATCGGCTTGGCGGATAGCGACATGATAGATTGACTCTAAGCCACCGACGCGCATCGGGCGGATGTCGATATAGCGCGCAAAGTTATACTGTGGCAAGAGCGAGATGGCTGTCCGCATGAGAACACCATCGTTCGATGAAAAAATGAACTGGCTAATCGGGATGCTCGTTTCTGTCGTCAGGCGGAATTCCGGCGCGACAATCCAGCGATTGCCCTCGGTGTCGATGATGCCGGATATGGCATCGAAGGTATGCAGGGGTTGAGTATGATCTTGCGGTAAGATGAATGTCTCGTAGAACTCGTCCCATGTGAGCGGTGGCGGTGTTGCTTCTCCTGCGCCGAAACTGATGGTGAACGAGACAAGCCACAAATCAACTGTGAGCTGACCGCTGAACTCTGGCCCGAAGATACGCAGACGCACGCCGACCGATGCCCCGACTCCCAGATAGCGAATCGAGATTTTGATGCCGAAAGCAATGTCATAGCCGAAGGGCTTCCATGAGATCAGCATATCGTACCAGGTAGAGAACGATGCGCGTAAATCACCAACACGATACACGGCTTCTAGTGAGCCACCCGCCATCACAGCACTCGCTGTCAGCGCGAAGTAAGATTCGCCCGTGATGACCAGACGACCGTTTGCCAGCGTCAAGTCGTATTTCAGCCGGTTGAGTGCTGGATAATGCGGGAATTCAAGCGGGCGGCGTGCCTCGAAGGCGGGATGATAGCCACCCATCGAGATCAGGAAATCGCCCGCGTGCAGGCCTGCAAACCACATCATGAAGGCGAAATCGCCGGAGATGGCGATTGCTGGATGCAGAACCCACGAGTCGATGATGCGCGCCCGGACTGCGAGTAGCCCCTCCTGACTTGAGAATTTCGCCAACAAGTTCATGTTGATGCTGACTAACGGGTTATTTTGGGGCAATTGAAGTCGACTCGTGCCGACGATGCCGACCGTGAAACCGTCGTTGAGGATCAGATAGGCAACGGCTTTCGACTGTGCCAGCGCAAAAGAAGTGAAGGTCACACCTGCCGCCGCCCAATAGTGACCTTTGCGCGGTGTCATGCTATCGGCGAGACGCGCCCCAGCATCGCCCAGCAGAGGATGGGTGTCGAGTGTTTCGATGGTGGGCGGTGTGAGATTGACATTGTAGCCGAATCCCGCATATAAGCCCGTGACATAGAAGAAGGGTGGCCCCCCGATCGGGAAGGGAGCCTCGCCGAAGATCGAGAGGGCGGTGTAAGTACTGCCATCGGGGGCGCTTGCTGTGGCATACATGCCATAAATCGCGATTGTTGTACCGGCGGCACTAATCAGGCATAGCCCGCGATACTCACTGCCGTTTTGCTGTAAGAGATAGCCTCTGACGGTCACGCCGCCGCTATTGTATTGTACGCCCATACCGTCAAGCGTGATATCGCTCATCAGGGCGGGAGCGCTTGTGAGCGTCAGCGTCACTGTGAGATTATCGAGATAGACGTGTAACCCACCGACGTTGACACTGCCATCAATGCGGAAAATCACTTGTAACGGGTCATCAAGATCAAGTTCAATGTCGATTTCTTCGATCGCGATCGCGCCGAATTGCTTCTGCACAGGAATACGCACGCGCGGTGCGTCTTTGCCTGCAAGGCGCGTGTACAGCGTGTTATCAACGATGCCAACTTCGAGATCGAGCGCCGGGTTGATCGCCGGCAGATCGTCACCCGATGTGAGCAGGGCGTTCGCCATGCCATCGCTATCCGCAAGGAAGCTACTGAGGGGGATGCCTAGCTCATCTAGCTTGAGTCGTCCTGCTAGCTCTGCATCAGCAAGCGCCTGAAAATCCACACGCCAGACGAGGCTACTGACGATGCGATGCAGTGTCGCGCCATGCAGAGCCATCAGCGGCATGTTATCCTCGCCCATCACGCGCAGTTCAAGCGTGTGAACATCAAGCACGGCACGCGGACGCAGGGTGTCGCTCGCGCTTTTCTCCAGCACATAGAGGACGATGCCATCGTGATAAGTCTGCGCGGAACGATCGCTGAACCAGGTCGCGTCTGCACCGCCGATCAATAATTCTGCCCGGCAACCATCGATCGGGAGTGATAGCGCATCATCGAACAGCAGTTGGATGCCGTATTGCTCGGCGTTGTCGCTGGTCGTGCGCTTGACCCAGCGTAGGGGCCAGGTCGCGCTAGATGGTGCATTTGGCGCTGATGCAATCCGCTGAACGATGGCTTCGATAATGGTCAGTGCGCCGCGTGTGTGTAGATCGACGTATTCATCATCAGGCGCGCCAACGATAATCCCGACCGTTTGTAAGCGCGACCATGCCGAGCGAGAACCGATCATCAGCATTTGTAACATGTCCCGCACTGCTGGTATGTGAATGAGCAATGTGAGAACCAGCTCTTCATCGACTGTGCCTGAGATCGTCATCTCATCTGCAATCGAGAAGCACACGCCAAGATCATGCTCAACGCCGGTCGGTGGTACGTCCAGCATGAAACAGACCTGTGCGGATGATAGCGTGACATCACTGCTGACGACCAAACGCCCGACTTCCCGTCTGAGTGTCACATCAGCGCGGGTGAGGGCATTCGCCCGATAATCATACACGAAGTCGAGCATTGCAGTGACAGCGGGCGCGGGCGCGAGTGTCGCCTGATAGGTGATGAGCGGGTTGCTGTCATCGGTATAACGATCAAGCAGGGCGATAATTGCCGTCTCAAGTGTTGGCTCATCGATCAAGGCGCTACTCGCACGCAAGGCTCCCAGCGCGATGATCGCTTCGGTTGGTAGTGGCTCTGGCAGGTTATCGAGCAGGGCGGCGACCGCCATCACGATGACGGGGTATCCCTGCGTGATGAGTGCATTCCATCCGACAAAAGGCATAAGCTGGATGCGCGTCTGTGCATCGAGAATAAGCGTGATGTTGGCGGTCTGTGGGGCGATGTGCATCTCTATCATCGGCGAGCGTAGATCGACCACAGCATATTGAACGCGCCGCCCGCGCACATGTAGTTGAAGCAGAGTCTCCACTGTGCCGAGTCGATAGAAGATATACACAGTACGATCCTGCACCCAGATTGCGCCTTCGCCGGGGATCGCAATTGCTGAGATCGTCGCTGTGGGAATCCAATCGGGCAGTTGGAAGGTGGGCGGTGGGAATAGCTGATGGATTTGCTCGAAAACGCATAGCATTATGTCGATCAAATCTTGTTCGGTGAAGGGGTCTTGTGCCACGAGTTGATAAGCGCGCAACAGGTCAATCTGATTGCGGTCGGTGATCACGCCCAAACACCGGAGTAATTCGATCATCTCATCCGGTAGATAAAGATGCCCGAACTGCTCGGCTAAAAATGTGTGGATGAGACGTGGCAAATGTATCTGCCAATCCGGTTGTGGATAGACCTGCACGCCATAATCGCCGAAGTACCAGATCAGACGGCGATCGGTCTGATACAGCGTGAGGTGATAAATCGCTGTGACGTGTGCCTCAGACCAGACGTGAACATGATCCGTATTCGCGCTTATCGTGCCACCACGCGGACGCGCATTCAGGTTGATGTCGAGTTCCTCCGCGATCAAGTCAAAGGTCACACAGCCCCAAA
Source organism: Anaerolineae bacterium (assembly GCA_034437755.1). Classification (GTDB taxonomy): domain Bacteria; phylum Chloroflexota; class Anaerolineae; order Aggregatilineales; family Phototrophicaceae; genus JAUZRW01. The sequence goes on from DAOTTV010000148.1 coordinate 14,016, forward strand.
TTTCGAGGGCATCCCATAGCTGTATCGCTTGTGCCTGCGGGATACAGAATTGGTAGCGAGTCTGCGTGGATAAGTCCACCGTGATGGGGTCAAATGAGGGCAATGATTGCTGGATGCCACAATTTGCAAGCGCAATCCGCAGATCATCGCGTGCGAGTGGATCGTGCCAGATGCGCTCAGCCATTGCTTGGAGGGTATCCTGTGGCTGATGCAAGAAGCGCGTCACCAGACGTAAATTGAGCATGTATCCTTGCTCGGCGGGTAACAGAATGCCGAGTGCCGCCAGCACATCATGGGCGCAGGTCGCCGGCAGATTCTCATGCCGAAAGAGCAATTGCCGCCAGTCTGTGTACGGTAAGTTGAAGCATGTCGTGATGGTCTGGAATAGGATAGCGCGTCGGTCATGATCCGTCAAGATGGCGCGAGTCTGTAGGTCAAAATAATCATCGGGCGCGGCGAGCATCGTCGTCCAGGCACCGGCGTTCAGTATCCATTGCTGGGGCGCGATCTCAGTCGCTAGTTCGTAAGCCTCCAGCATACGAAGCAAGCACTGTACTTCGGGTATTGCCATCATGCGCTGTAGCAATTGATCGAGCAGGAAGCGCAGGCGGGCTGGCATCTGGAAGCCGAAATCCGGCAATTCGATTAATGCGATCAGGTCTTCGAGGTCGCCGTTCCAGCAAGCGTCATACAAGCGCACAATCGGCATGATGCGCTCGTCTTCGACACGTACCCCCAGTCGCGCGGCACGCAAGCTCGGCTCTGAGCAATCCGCGTTACCGGTTAGCAAATATAGTGTTTGCGCTGGCGCATCAGGATTCAAGCAGTCCAGATCAAAGTAAACGTGGTAGGCGGGTAGACTTACGTATGTATCTGCTGAAGCGGGTGGTTCGGTCAGTGGGATGCGTGCCATATCGAAGCGCAGATAAGAGCGAACGCGCAGATAGGGCAGAGGGGTGCTTGTATCGTGATTGTGCTGGGTTTCCATCAACAGGCGAAATCCATAGCCCATGTGTGTTGCTGTATCGGGGTCAGGGTCGAACCAGATGAGCGGTTCAGGACGCTGGGTGTGCTGGTGCAGGCGAATCACATAGGGGTCATCATACGTGCCCGCGCCCGTGATCAGGTTTGCTCTCGTGCTGTAGTCGATGCCATCTAGCGCGCGCAAGGTTAAATCAGGTGCGCGTAAATCTGGCAGATCACCGGTGAGGATGCCACTTAGCACGTGTAACACGGGCGAACGCCAGGCGGCATCAGCCAGCAAAGAGAGGGTGTATTCCCACACAGCGACCAGCGGATTATCGAAGAACAGCGACCAGTCATCGGGCGTGAAGGTCGGGAGATCGACGGCATAGGGGCTAGTGTTCCAGTCGGGCAGGGATAGTCCGTCAATATCGGGCAGTGTCCAGTCATCCGGCAACCACCCCAGCAAGAGCGCGAGTCCCAAGCCTGTACTACCACCGAGAACGATCAGTCGCAAGCCCGACAAGGGTATCAGAAAGTCCCACTGTGACGCGCTGTCTAAGTGCCAGATGTCCGGTAAGTCTAAGTCAATCTGTGTGCCATCTGCCCAGATACAACGCGCCTGATGCAATTGAAAGACTGGACGTGGCTCGTGATCGCCCTCCCATGCCAGCGCGATTGTCAGCGCGTCTGCCTGTAATGTCGCCAGGTTTGCCAGCGACACTTCGAGCGGGGTTGCGTGTAATTCTACATGAACGCGCCCGCGTGGCATCCAGCGCAGGTCAAAATCGCCGGGACAAGGGTCAGGCAGTGTCGCTTGTAAGAGATGCCAAGACATCCCTAGCGTCATCGTCGCTGAGTCCTGAAGCGCGTAGTCTGGATAATGGACGTGCAGGTGAACGTTGATGTGCCCGGCGCTTGTCGTGATGGCGAGATACGCATGATCGACGGTCAACGGCAGGATGTAAGGTGCATCGGGCTGTGTTGCATCGCTCGTGAGCGTCACGCCACATAAAGCCGCTAAATCCTCAATCAGATAGCGGTAGGCACTGTCGCCGTCGATGTCGGTGTGTAGGCACGCGCTATGATAGCACCCGATCGCCTGCATCGGATCGCTGAGAAAGTCTGATAACTGTGGTGGGGCGCTGTTCAGCGGCACTGACCAAGCAGTGCCAGCATAGCTGACCGGCGCGGTTAAGCCCAGCAGGGCGGCAAGGCGATCGAGCGGATGTTGTGCCAGCTTGTTGAGCAGGCCTTGCATGAGCGCATCGAGTCCGCTCATATCAAACAATTGCTCTAAGTGTGCGAGATCAAGCACATCATAGCGCGTGTCGTTGGCAATCTCCACACCGATGAACTCAAGAAGTGGCTCGTGACGGGTCGTTGTCGGGCTGATGAACCGTTGAAAGCCTAAGTAAGCCTCATCAATCGTTACCTGACCGATGGTTTCCATCTCAGCTATTGTGGCATCGACCGTGCCATCATATGTTTGATCGACTAAAGGCGCACCCGTTGTCCGGTACATATGACATAAGATGCTCAACGCTGGAAGCGGAGTCGTCGGGGGTGCATCGGTGTCTGCCGCTACGAATTCCATTTTTAGCAACAAATCTAGTTGAATACCGTCGCTCGTGGTGGTCAACGGCGTTTCTACCCAGAAGCCGGGATACAAGATCACGGTGTTATCTGTATCGACAGCATGGGCGAGTGTAACCCATAGCTTTGCGCTTGATCCCGTCTGATTAGCGAAGCGGATACGCCACGGGTCAGGGCGCGTGCCGGTGCCATCGATGGTGGGTAGGGCGGTATCATCTGTGAGCATCTGCGCTAAATATTGAAGCCAGCGTTGTAGTTGTGCTGTCGTCAGGCTGTGTAGCCATGCGAGCCAAGCATCAACACTGAAGTTTTGCCAATCGAATGTCGGCAGATCGTCTGTGAGTCCCAGTAATCCCAACCACACAGCGCGCATACTATCAGTCGCATCGAGTAGGGCGGCTAATACCAGCGATGCCATCGCGTCTAACTCGCTGAAGTCGAGGTCTTGGACGAGATCATCCAGCGCATATTGGAGTTCACGCACTCGCAGATTCTCAATCGTGATGCGATTGTCGTCACCGGCATCATAGGGAACGTGTAGCGTCAGCTGGAGTGCGCGGAAGCTCAAGCCTGCTGTAGTAAAGCGTTGACCATCAGCACGTTGCATGGTCAATGTCACGGTAGCGTGCATCGTCTCGAGCGTTTGTGAGGCTGATGGCATCGGGATGAGGGGCGCGTCCCCCTGTATGCTGAGTTGTAAGTTATCGCTGGTCAAACTCGTTTGCACGCCGAGACCGGAATAGCTATCAAGCGTCCCCAGCACGGCATAAATGCCCGTGTTGGCGCCGGTCGCATCCGGGATGGGATGCCAACTCTGGTTGGCGGTACTATCTGCAACCGGAACGCCGAGACTCTCCGCACTGGTTTGCCCGAAGGCTTGTGTGAGGATTTGCCGGAGCGCGTCATGCTGGTTCTCGTCAAATTGCGTCAGGTCGGCGAGTGGGTTCGTGAACCAACTGGCATCGATGTTGAGCGCGTCATCCGTGCCATCAACCGCGCCGATGAGCCGTGCCAGCTGAAGAAATAGCGGATTGATGCCGTCGCGCTCAGTCGCGTTTATTGAGATGGTCATCACCTTAACCTATTCTGTGTTTTTTGAGCAAAGGGTCAATTTCTTTGTCATCGACGGGGCGGGATAGCACGAAGGCGAATCCTCTTTCATCGCGATACATACCAGCGAGAACCGGCGACTTGATTGCAACGCGATGTTTGGTCATCGATTGCCCGACTTGTAATAGCGTCTGCCAGAGTGCTTGCTGGACGATGCGTCCCCAGCGTGCAACTAAGAGCGGATGTCCGGTAGGCGCATGTGGTGTGACAGCGAAGAGGGCGGCTTGTCCTAGATTTTTGCCCAGCGCGTAAGGGATTATCAATTTGTCGGCACCAGTTTGATCGGTAGCAAGGGTGAGTTCCATGACCAGCAAACCCAGACGGGTGTGAACGACGAATTGATCGGGGTAAAAGACGAGTGTGGCATCGAGGTGTTGCCACACAACAGGCACATCAGGCTTGGATGCGAGATGTTGCAGACAGAGCTTCCATAGGTCACCATCATCTAAGTACAGGGGATAAATATCACTTTTGTTGTATTCCATATGCGCCTCTGCGAATAATTTCAACCGTTTTTATTAAGGCACACATTTAATTTTTACGCAAATCCACCCAGAAATAGACAAGGATGAGCCAGACTATCGACGGCAATCGGCTCTTATTCATCATTGTTTCGCAACTACTACTTTACTGAGATTGCCCATTCTCTCCAGCTGCTATTTTGGCGAAGGTATTGGGAGGAAATAAGAAAATACATTACCATCCGGCAGATGCTCATGGAAAAAGAGCCGAAAATTATGACCGGTCTTCTGCGATACTCTGAAATTACAGTGTACGGTCAGGTTAGCCATGACCAAACCGTTCCCAATGATCCGATGCAACGTGGTGCGCGGGTGCAGGTACAGTATAATCCGGGCGAGGTTGGCACAATCGAAAACGCGATGCGAGAAAAGCAGGCAAACAAGTAGAATTGATGCATAGTTGGAGGCGGCGCGGGATCTGACATCACATCATCTGCGTCAAGGCTTCTATAAACGATTAGCGCAACATCATGTCTTTAAGCACCTGTGTGAAGCGGTATTGAGCAGGCGTATAGCGTTCTGATGCGAGAATTTCAACTGTTTCGTCGAAGATTTTCTCGTAGATGTCGGCGGATGCGGCACGAGCTTTGAGAATTTCTCCCATTTTACGCGCGCCTTTCGTCTGGGCGACAGTCCATGCCGCATTCACAACCTTATCTTATTAGGGTCGATGTTTATGTCGTTGAGTGATGCTGATGAAACCTGAGAATTCGGTAAACCGTCTCATGTATCCATTGCCCAAGCCACATGATACTTTTTTGGGTTATGAGGCTATTCTTGATGATATTATCCAACAATTAAAACAAACGCATGTCCAACCGCCCACAAATCGGATTGTACCGATGCAGGCGCACCTTGCATGATTTCTGGCGCGAGATAAGCCAGTGTACCAGCCAGAGATGCATCCTTGTCGATCATATCCTGTGAGATTGCTAAGCCGAAATCCATCACCTGCACGCGCCCCTGCGCTGTTACCAGAACATTATCCGGCTTGAGATCGCGATGAATGATACCGCATGGAGCGATTGTACCCGAAATTCACCTGAGTTCGATATTGAATGTGGGTAACTACTTCGCCCTCGCCTAACCGCCACAATGTGGCTAGGAGAGGGACTTCAACCGCGCTTGTCGCCCCGTCTCCCAGTATAGGGGGCATCAAAGACAGCGACCGAGTAGCTATGAATGAGCTTATAACGGCCAACATCAACACGTGATCGCGATGATCATTCCACAACCCCTAGCAACTTCAATATTTGGATGACGACCAGCGGTAACAAGCCCATCCCCAGTGCCAGCGCCCAACCCTGCGGGGTAGGTGGCTCGATACTGAGAATGTTGGCAATTGGTGCTATATAGACTGCTAGCAAGATGAGACCGATGCTCAAACCAAGCGCCCCCCATATGGCATGAGTTTAACTTCTGTGCGATATGGGACATCTTGATTAATGGCAAATGAGTTGCAGTTAATCAGGCTTCAATTGTCGAGTGGTGACATAGTAATGAAGGCTAGAAGTTGAGCCATAGTCAAGGTGATGCAGTGAGATGTGGCGTATCGAGACACCGAGTTCAAGTAGTTCGACGATACGTTTACGATCTTTGTCGTACATACTCTTTTGAATGGTTCCTTTTGGTTTGCCCAGCAATATCCCCTGAGCTTTCTTCGTAGCAAGAGCTTCTTTTGTACGCTGACTAATCATCATGCGCTCCATCTGTGCAAAGAGCGACAACAAAGTCATACGATTTACATAGAAAAAGCAGTGCAACATCTTCGCAACAAGGGTTGGGACATTACCGATAAGCATCTGGAACATCTCACACCACTTGGTTGGGAGCATATTTCCCTCA
>DAOTTV010000149.1:0-36142 GCA_034437755.1 Anaerolineae bacterium
CTCACCCTAAATCCCTCTCCCGACCGCCACTATGTGGCTAGGAGAGGGACTTCAACCGTGCTTGTCTTGAGGGCAGAAGCTGGCGTAAATCAATTGACCTGAGTAGTTACCGTAATTGTATGTTATGAAGATGGTTCATGTGTGCTTCTGTCGAGCGCGATAGCTACCCATGAGCCAAGATGAGAGGGTAAATTCTGATGATGGACGAATTTTATAAGAAGTGGAATATATTATCACCGCTGGGCTTATTGTTGATCGGCACCGGCTTGAGCTTGCTCGGCGATGCGACAATCAAGAAGGGCAAGGGCGAGGGCTGGTTCGTGAAGGGCACGCTGGGTTTGATCGTCTTTAACGCCGGCGTTGCGATCTTCGGCGATGCGATCAAAAATCGCGCCCTCTACGAGAACGAACTGAACAAGTTCCGTACCGAGTGAGCATCACGCAAATCGGCGCTGGCACGTCTGACGCGTCGCGTGCTAGCGTCGGTTTCACGCCTCAGTCACCCGCCGCCACAGCTTTTAGCTTGGGCTTGCGCTCGACCTGTGGCAAGAGCGCATATGCCGTGACCGACACGACGAAGAACAATACCGCCATCAGCTTGCGCCCATAGCGATCAGCGACCGCCCCCCACAACGGCGATGCCAGCATCATCGTGAAGCCCTGCACAGCAATCACGAGTCCCGCCATCATCTCCACACTCAAGCCCGTGACCGAGCCTAAATCTTTGACGTACAGTGGCAAGAAGGGAAATACTAATGAGAAGCCGACAGCCGTCATCATCTGTGCGAAGAATACAATGGCTAGCGTGATTTGTCAGCGCGGCCGTCCAAGAAAGGTTGATTTCTGCATACACATTGCCTGTTGAATGTCTGAGTCGCTACACAGCACAGGACTCCTATCAGGCATAATCAACCGTACCACATAAGTCCAGTGGCGGATGGGCGCGATAATGGTCTTATTCTTACATCGCGCTAGTACCGCGCCAATCTTCTCATCATTCGACCGCGTAGCCCAGCCGTTGTAAGGCGCGGTCGATCGCCTCGATCACCACGTCGTCACCGTCGGTCAGCGCACTGCGAAGCGGGTCAACCGCGCGATCATCGCCCAGCGCACCCAGCGCCAGCGCCGCCCCGCGTCGCCCGTTGGCGCTCTTATCCGATTGCAGGATGGTCAAGAGCGTGTCGAAGGCGTCACGGTAGCCGACCTGCCCGATCGAGAGCGCGGCATTATAGCGCACCCACTCGTTCGGGTCGTTGAGGGCGCTCATCAGGGCGTGTCCTGCCTGTATATCGCCCAGTTCCCCCAGCGCATAAGCGACGCGCATCCGCGCAATCGAGTCATCATCCTGCAAGGCGCGTATCAGCGCGGGGACGGCTTTGGTATTGCCCATTTTGCCCAGCGCATCAGCCGCCATCGAGCGCGTCTCGGGATGGGTGTCCGTCAGCAAGAAGATCAGCGCGTCGATCGCCCGTTGATCACCGAGCCAGCCCAGCGCCGCCGCGATGTTGCGCCGCGTGCCCGCACTATGAGCGCGCTCGAGCAATTTGATAAGCGGCATCGTCGCCCGTTGATCGCCGATTTCCCCCAGCGCCTTTGCCGCCCAATCACGCACGCGCGCCTCATCATCTTCTAGCGCGTCGATCAAGGGCACGACGGCGCGCGTGTCGCCCAGCTCGCCCAGCACCCACGCCGCCAGATAGCGCACATCCGCCGCATCAGACTGTAGCGCGTCGATCACCGGCGGGATCGCATCCGGCCCGGTTTCGATCAATTGAATCGCCGCGCTCTGCTGTTGGTCGTGGTCGTCACTCGCCAGTTGGGTGATGTATTGTGCGATGCTCGTTTTACTCATAATCTACCTGACTCCCCGAACTCGATTAATCGTTGTGTCATCAGTGTACATTAAAACCCGCGCAACAACTCTAAAGTTTGTTGTTCGAGTTCCCATAGGTCGATATTTTCTTGCTGGCGTAAGAGCTTTCGCAGGCGTGGATAGCCATCGGCATATTCCTTCGCCCACTCTTTGCTGAAGTCGCCATCGCGGATTTCATCGAGCGTGATTTCCATCAAGCGTTCGAGCTTCAACTCGTTAAAGCGCTCCAAACGACTGAAGATGCCGAACTGTCCCGTCAACGAGGAGAGGCGCAGGGCATGGAGCAAGCCCGACGATGCCGCACGCGTCAGGTAATCGTTGAGTTCGCCAGAGATGTAAAGATCGAGCATGGCGGCTTCGGGCGGATACCCGCGCTCAAGCAATAGCCGCGCCGCCGTCAGCATGATGTGATGAAACGCCGGCAAGATCGCCTGTTGCATAAAGAGATCGAGTTCGGCTTCCTGCTCCATCGTGATTTCCACCGCGCCCGCCTGCAACGACCCGATGCCCAGTGCCAGCGCCAGCACCGTCTCCCAGATGCGCCCGCTAGCATCCTGCCCAGCCGAGACAAAACTGTAGAAGCCCTCGCCATTCAGATAACGCTCGCGCACTGCCGCGCCGATCGTGCGCGGGGCAACCATGCCGACATCGATGAAGGGCGGCGGCTCAATATAGCCGAATGCGACGTTGTAGCCACTGGCGAAAATCAAGGTGTCGCCCTTGCTCAAATGCGGCGAGACGCGCTCCAGATAAACCTGTGGCATCACTTCATCGGGCACCATCATCAAGATCACCGATGACTCGCGCGCGGCGCGCCCGATGCTGGTATGGCGCACATGATCGGCATCAACAATCGCGAAGCTCTCGTCATCTTCCAGCCCCACCAGCACATCCAACCCGCTATCGCGTAAGTTCAGCGCCACCGGACGACCGAGACTGCCATAGCCGATCACGCCGATCGTCTTGCCCTGCAATACACGGATGTCTGCATCGTCTTCGTAATATACAACTGTCATCGTGTCTCCCTTTGGTCTGCATCGTTGGTATCGCCTTCAATATACCACAGGTGATACATCGTGGCGGTCGGGAGAGAGATTTAGGGTGAGGGCTGAGTAGTTACAAAAAGGGGACAAAAGGAGCTTGACCACGCAAGATACGAAAGACCCAGAGCAAACACATCACAACGTGGTCGCGTCTCATGTGAGTATACCTTTGTTGGTCATTCAACCAATAAAAAGATAAGCCGGCAGATGTAGGGGGTTGCTACAGCGAACCCGTCTGTGACTAGATGCGCGCGCATCCCATCACGCGACTGTCTCGGCGCTTTCGTCGGGTTTGGGCGGGCGCAGGGCGATGGTGCTGGTCTTATCGCGGTAGAGCGCGTGCCCATACTGCGCGGTGTGCGCCTTGATTTGCTCAAAATCGGCGTAGATGTCGCCCGTCGGGTAGATCGGCTCGCTCATGTACAGGCATTTATCCTTGTAGTTGATCGCGGCGATCACAATCGGGATATTGGCTTGGTGGGCAACCCAGTAAAAACCCGTGCGCCAATACTCGGTCTTACTGCGCGAGCCTTCCGGCGTGAAGATCATCACCATGCGGTCGCTCTCGTCAAAGCGTTGCGTGGTCTGATCGACAAAGTTGGTCGATTTACTGCGGTTAATCGGCACGCCGCCCAATGCGCGTAAAATCCAGCCCAGCGGCGGGAAGAATAACTCTTGCTTGACAGTCACGTTCAAACGGCGGCGCATGTAATACGCCCCCAGCAGCGCATGTAAATAATCCCAGTTCGACGTATGCGGCACCGCCGGAATCACGATTTTGGGCACGTCGGGCAGGCCATTGTCCACTTTCCAGCCCAATATCCCCCGCCAGAAGCCCATGAACAAGGGACGGAGAAGCTCTAACAGCAAGCGCGTCAGTCGTTCCATAGTCAGTTTAACCTTTTTGTTCGTGTGGTGTGTGTATGATAACACGAGATTAGATGAGGAGTTGTGTAGATTGTGCAACGGTCGTTCTGCAAAATACGTTATGATAAACAAGAACGTCGCACCACATCATCGCGTGGATGCCCAGCGTCCCCGCGCGCGAACGTGACAAAGCCATCCGCGTTCGCTGGTAGCGATACACGATAAGGAGACACACCCAATACCCGACAACACATCCAATAGCCCAACACAAGGAGAACCAAGCGATGGGATTACAGGAACAAATTGCGGAAGCGATTGTGATCGCCTTTGATGAACTGGGCGGCGACCCGCAGAATGCCGTGAACGCCGCCGTTCGCCATGATACCGTTGAAAGCTGGATGCAACAGGAAACCGCCGTGACCGCCATCGCCGGCGGTGCTGAAATGGCGATTCCCGGCTTGCACGCGCTGACAATCCCGGCTGGAATCAGCTTCTTACTGCACAAGATGGCGCGGATTAGCTGGGGTATCGGCGCGCTGAAGGGCGCGTACATCGTCGAGACGACGAACCAATCCGACTTGCGGAATATCCTCACGCTATGGGCGAACGGCTCGTACTTCAACGCGCATATCTTAGAGCATGTGGCGATCTCGATGGATGCCTTTGAATATGCCCTGAGCGAAGACGGGAACCCGCAATTGCAAGATCGCCTCGCCGAAGCGACCAAGCTCAACGTCGTCGTCAAGACCTTACAGGTACTCGACGAGATCACGACCAAATTCCCCGCCGACGAACACGCACAGAAGATGTATCGCACGATTACCGGCGTGACCGATCTGCCACCGATGGCGCTCTCGCTCCGCGATGATGTCGATAGCATCATCATGAACCAACCGATGAACCGCCGCATCAGTTCTAAGCTGGCGCTCAAGCTCTCGGCACGCATCAGCGCGCGCGTACCCGCCCGCTTGCTAGTGGGCTTCATTCCCTTCGCCGGGGCGATCGTCAACGCTTTCTTCAACGCGCAGACGCTCGGTAGCATGGCAGATAGCGCCAAGAAGTACTACGATAACACGCTCACGCGCGAGTCCTTCGGTACAGTTGATGTCGATGATCCGGCGAGTATCGCGGAGAGCGACGACGCATGAATGACGATTTATCCGGTCAGCTCACGCAGGCGTGGGTCATCCCGCCGTACGCGCAAGATCAGCTGTGGCTCGATAGCGAGGGCAGTAGTGCGCGATGCGAGGGCGCACACGGCTTGTTCGAGCTAGACGCGCCGACCGCGATTGTGACGGTGCGCTGGGGGTCGAACGATGGCGCGGCGCTGACACAATTGCGCTGGCGCATCGACAACTTGCAGTGGGATGGCGGGGTGCGCCTCGGCGGGATGGTCGAGGCGATCCACCTGACGGAACTGCCCGATACCGATTTGCCGATGGCTGTCATCGCCTTCAGTGGGCAGGCGCTTAAACCACAGACGCGCCCCTATTACGACGCATCGCAACGGGCGATCACGCACTTCGACGCGCCGGACTACCTGACCGGAGTCGATGATAGCCACATGCCGCGTGTGGTCACGCTCATCACGCTGGCGACGAGTCCGCTGGTCACCACCGCGCAGGAGTCTTTGATGAATCAAGTGCCTCTGCACGTCTATGGGCGACTCGCGGATGAAGCCGATGGCTGGCATCGCTTCTTCGCCCTGCCGATTGTCTGGGAGTCGGTGACAATCTTCGCGCCCTGACTCACGCGCCGAACAAGAAACGCATCGCCCCCGGGAAGCGCCGCGCCCAATCGTCTTCATTGTGGCGTGCGCCCTCATCTTCGACATAGCACAGGCTTTGATCGCTCACATAGCCGCGGCGCGTCAGCGCGTCGTGCAAGCCACGCATCCCTTGTACATAGCGTGCGCTGGCGGTGGTGGGGTCGCTGTGGCGCACCTTATCCAGCTCACGCGTGCCGATGTCCATGTAGATTTTGCCGCCACCCCGCGCATACTGCTGGATGGTCTGCGTGATGCGGTTGCCGCCGAGCCAATACGACGGACTGAAGGCCGCCACCCGCCCGAATACGTCCTGATGGGCGAGCATCCCGTACAGGCTAATCAAGCCGCCCAGCGATGAACCGCCGATGCCGGTATGCGCGGGGTCAGCACGGGTGCGAAAATCCGCATCAATCAGGGGCTTCACTGTGTCGATCACGAAGCGCATGTAATCGCGCCCGCGCCCGTTACGGGTCGGTGTCGGCGCTGAGAAGGGGTTATACTCAAAGAAGCGAAATTCGCCCATGTTAGGGATACCGACGATGATCGCGCGTAAGTCCTCGTCCTGTGCCAGTTGCGTCATGCTCTCATCGACGTACCACTCGCCCACATAGCTGGTGTGCGCGTCGAACAAGTTCTGCCCGTCCTGCATGTACAGCACGGGATAACGCGCGGTGCTGGTCGCGTAATCGGGCGGTAACCACACCAGCAGGTCGCGCGTGTTATCCAATTGTGGGCTATGAATATCATAGGCAACGCGCAAATCGCCCTGAACCGTATGTTCAGCGACCTGCGCTTTGTAATCGTGCCAGTCAGTCACGGTGGTGTTATCCTAGCTTATTATGTCTGTGCAAGCTGTATTGTACGCCGATTTCTTGAGAATGACAGACAGCACATCGCCGTGATACACTCAAGCAGGTATTATGTTAAACAAGTAACCATGAATGAGCGAAAGGCGTGGACGATGGCGCAACATATCATCGCAATCGGCGGGGGTGGCTTCGGCGCTGATCTCGATAACCTCTTACTCGATCAATACGTGCTGGATGTCGCTGATACCAAGCGACCGAAAGTGTGCTTTTTGCCACAGGCGAGCGCTGAATCGCACGAATACGTGACGCGCTTCTACGAAGCCTTCATCAAGCTGGGAGCCGAACCATCATGGTTATCGTTGTTCGGCACCGTGCGCCCTGATTGGCAAGATCACCTGCTGGCACAGGATGTGATCTACGTCGGGAGCGGCAACACGCGCAGTATGATTGCTCTCTGGCGTGAGTGGGGCGTAGACGACATCCTCAAGCAAGCCTGCGCGAATGGGACGGTACTCGCCGGTGTCAGTGCTGGTGCTATCTGCTGGTTCGAGCAAGGCTTGACCGATTCTGTGTCGCCGCTGAGCATCATACCCTGTCTCGGCTTTCTGGCAGGCAGTGCTAGCCCGCACTATGATGCCGAAGTCGATCGCCGTCCCACCTACCTTGAGAAAATCGCATCGGGCGAAGCCTTGCCGGGCATCGCGCTCTACGATAACGCCGCCGCGCACTACAAAAATGGCGACCTCAAGCAGGTGGTCACCGCCCGTTCGAGCGCGCGCGCCTTCCACATCACAGCGAACGTGGGCATCGCCCATGAGCGCGACATCGAGACGGTCTATCTCGGCGCGTGAGTGTCCCTTAAATCTACGATAAACTATGTGCGTTATAATGTAGTGCATATTTGATGAGGTAGACACAGGATCGAGGAAAGTTATGGCAACGCTTGCAGTGGACGCGGATAAAGCCAAACCCGATGAACAGACCTATCGCCGACGGGTACGCTCATGGGCATTGTATGACTGGGCGAATAGCGCCTTCGTGACGACCGTCGTCGCGGCGATTTTGCCCGTGTATTACAGCTCAGTCGCGGGCGCGACCTTGCCCAGCGCGGCGACTGCTACCGCTTATTGGAGCTTGACCAACAGCATCGCGCTCTTGATCGTCGCGCTTCTCTCGCCGATTCTGGGCACTATCTCGGATTTGATGCGCGGTAAGAAAACGTTCTTATCGATGTTCGTGACGATCGGCATCATCGGCACAGGCTTGCTCTTTTTCATCAGCACGGGCGATTGGCTTTTAGCCTCGCTCTTTTTTATTATCGGGCGCGTGGGCTTCGCCGGCGCAAACGTCTTCTATGATTCGCTCTTGCCGCATGTCGCCTACGAAGAAGATCAAGACCGTGTGTCATCCTTCGGCTTTGCGCTGGGCTATCTCGGCGGCGGCATCCTGCTAGCGATCAACGTCGTCATGCTAGAGACCATCCCCGACACATGGTTCGACTTCGCGGGGATTCGGCTCTCGTTCATCACAGTGGCGATCTGGTGGGCGGTCTTTTCGATCCCGATTTTTCGGAATGTGCCCGAACCCCCCGCCGCGTCGATTGACAAAGTGCCGGGCGATAACATCATCGCCGCGAGCTTTCGCAGTGTCGGTCAATTGCTGAAGAAAATCCAGCGCTTTCCAGAATTATTCAAATACCTGATCGCCTTCCTGATTTATAACGACGGCATCGGGACGATCATCGGTATTGCGGTCATCTACGGCGCAGAACTGGGTTTCGCCACGCTGGAATTGATCCTCGCGCTCTTGCTGGTGCAGTTCGTCGGCATCCCCTTCAGCTTGATCTTCGGTAGCCTGCCCAACACCAACGACTCGCCGCGCCGCCCTTACAATCTGGCGTTCATCATCTACAACGCGATCGCCCTACCGCTGGTGGGTATCATCGGGGCGAACGCGCTCGATATTTCGGTCACCGGTCGCCCGCCCGCGCCCTACGTCACCGAAGCGCAATACGTGGGCGAGGGCGTTTATGGCGCAGAGGCGTTCACGCTGGTGGGCGACTGGGAGACGCGCACCATCACCAGCGACGAACAAACCGGCACGGGCATCCTCGGCACTCTGACGCGCACCTTCAACCCGCCCGCTGAGCTGACCTACGTCGCTGGCGGGCGCGGCGACACGCTGACTCTGCCGATCAACGGGCAGGCGGTCGAACTGCGCTATGCCATCCAGCCCGGCGGTGCGACGATCGGCGTCGATGCCGATGGCGTAGCCGTCACCGAGACGATTGACGAGCGCGACACGCCGCTGACGCTCAGCACGCAGGATGACACCCTCCGCTACGGCGAGATCACGACCATCACCCTGCCACAGGCGGATCAACAAGACCTGACCTTGCGCGTGTTAGAGGGCAACCTGCTCATCGAGCGCATTGAAGTGCTACCGCCGACGCGCAGTAGCAATCTCGGCATCATCTTCGGGCTATTGCTGGCGACGCAGGCGGTCGGGTTGGTGTTTGCGCTGGTGTTCGGGCGTTTCTTCCGTCCGCTTGCCGATCGCATAGACACGCGCCGCAGTATCCTGCTCTCGCTGATGGTCTACGGCATGATCGCCGTGTGGGGCTATTTTCTCAATGCGTCGATTGAGTTTTGGTTCCTCGCGTGGATGGTCGCCGTCGTGCAGGGTGGCAGTCAGGCGCTCAGCCGCAGTCTCTATTCTTACCTGTGTCCGGCGACCAAAAGCGGCGAGTTCTTCGGGCTGTTCAGCATCATGTCGAAGTTCGCGTCGATCATCGGGCCGCTCTTATTCGCCAGCGCAGTCGCGCTCTTCGGGAGCAGTCGCCCCGCGATCCTCAGCTTGATCGCGCTCTTCGCGATCGGCGGCTATTTGCTGACGCGCGTCAACATCGCTGAGGGACATCGCACCGCCCGCGCCGAAGACCGCCGTATTCTCGGCACAGAGGGCGAGGCATCGGCATGAGATACCCGCGTGTGCTGGTCGCTAGCGTGCGTTAGCACATCCGGCATAAGCGCCCAAGCAAATAAGCGTGCTAAAATTAATCCCGCACGATAGCCGATTTTGGGCTATACTAAAGATACTATGCGACCCATTTGAGTGTTAAAGTCGTGTAATACACCACAACGCAAGCAAACTATGGGTCTTTCGTATTTTGCGTGGTCAAGCTCCTTTTGTCCCCTTTTTGAAAAAAGGGAACATCAAAAAGAACAAAGTCAAGGAACGATAGTTCTGGGAGTGCGGGGGCAAAGCCCCTGCGACAAAAACCACGCGACATCCCAAAGAGTCCAAACTATTTTATTCGGAGTACTTTATGAGCTTTCGCATTGGTTGGCAGGTCGGTTGGCGGGTATTCGTCGGGTTTTTATGGGGATGTGCGCGGCTTCCGGCATATCTCGTGTTCTTCTTTATTCCGCTGTCCTTCATCATGGGCATTCATTACGCGCTGACCTATTCGGTCGCCCACAACTTCGACTTTGCAATCCTCGCGCTGATTCCCCTGATCGCAATCTTGATGGTCGCCGTGCCGATCGCGCTCTATAACGGCATTGTCCTGGGCGCGTGGATGAGCGTGCGCGGCGAACGGGCGGATGTGCGCGAACTGCAATACGTGGCACTAGGCGCGAGCATCAGCGGGGTGGCGGCTTTCGTCGGCGCGACGATGCTCAGCAACGGCGTACCGCTGGCGGGTGTGCTGGCGGGCATGGTCATCTGGGGGATTCTGGGCATTTTCATGGGCTTTCCGGCAAGCATGTGGATCACCGAGAACGATCACCTGCTGATGGAAATCGCCCAGAAGCAGAAGAATAACACACCCGCTGACTGGTCAGCGAGTGACTTCGATTGGCGGCGGGGTGTACCCTTCCTACAAACGCGCCCGACTGATGAGCTTGTATGACACTGGTCATTGGCGATATTCACGGATGCTACGACGAATTATGCGCCCTGCTCGATAAAAGCGGGGTGCAGGACGATGAACGCATCATCGCCGTCGGTGATTTGCTGGATAAGGGCACGCAACCGGTCGCCGTCTATGACTTCTTCACCCGCACCACATGTGCAGAATCAGTGCGTGGCAATCATGAGCAGAAGCATCTCACGGTATCCACCGGCGCGATGGCATATCCCGATACCCAGCGCGAGACACGCGACGCGCTCGGCAGTCGCTACGCCCAAGCATTGCGCTATATGCGTCGCCTGCCGCCCTATATCGAGCTTGATGAAGCGATTGTCCTGCACGGATACTATGACCCGCGCTACCCCCTCTACAAGCAACATCCGTATGTCCTCATTGGCACGTCATCGGGCGAAGATTATATTCTCGATCAGGTCGGGGATGATTGGTATGAGCAACTCGACATGCCCAAGCCAATCATCGTCGGGCATCGCGATTATAGCGACGGACAGCAAGCGATGACCGTCATCGACGGGCAGTTTTACGGCATCGACACGCGCTGTGTCTATGGCGGATACTTGACCGCGATCCGCCTGCCACAGTGGGAAATCATCTCCGTGCCCGCCCGCAATCGCTAAAGCTCAGTTCTCGTCGTCCATGTTCATGCCACCATCGGCGGCAACCGTGAAATCGAAACTGCGTTGGTGTTCACTGCCATCGGGCAGGGTGACGACCACATCCACGATCCAATCACCGCCCATCGTCCACTCGAAAGGCACTTCGTATATGCCGTTCGTGCCATCGTCGCTCTCGCGCAAGATGGGACTCATCCCTGCGTGCGTCATGTCGCCGCGCACGCTGACGGTCGCATCAGTGACGGGATTGCCCGCGCTATCTTCGACCGTGACCACGAGCGTCGATTCGCCCGTTGTCACATCGCCCGTGCGGCTATCTTCAACGCTGATGAGGAGCGCATCGTCATCAAGCGCGGTGGGCGTTTCTTGTTGGCGACAACTCGTGAGGAGCAGTGCCCCAACGACTAACATCATGATCAATAAAGGTGAGCGCATGCTGTTTGCTTCTCCATACAATAGCTACGTGTTGTATCATTGATGACCTGTATCATAAC
Source organism: Anaerolineae bacterium (assembly GCA_034437755.1). Classification (GTDB taxonomy): domain Bacteria; phylum Chloroflexota; class Anaerolineae; order Aggregatilineales; family Phototrophicaceae; genus JAUZRW01. Next base: position 11,400 of record DAOTTV010000149.1, read on the forward strand.
ACAGGGCGATAGCCATCACGCTGATCTTCAGCGAGTTTTAACAGATGGATCAAAATTGTCTGTCATAATTGCCCGCGCTTAAGGTACAATAGACTTATGTTGACCACTGACCTACATAACCGCCTCGACGCTCTGTAGCCACCGCAACACTTGCCTGCGGGTTGGCTTCTATTGAGTCGCCCCCCTAACACTGACCAACGCAACCAACAATCACAATCCAAAGGATAACCCCCATGCTTGAGAAATTAGCAGGTATTGAAGCACGCTATAATGAACTCGAACGCCTGATGGGCGATCCCGATATCGCGCAGGATTATCAGCGCGTGGCAGAACTCGCTAAGGAGCGCAGTGGGCTAGCGGACATCGTGGATAAGTTCCGGCAGTATCAACAGCAGGCGCGCGAGCTAGACGACGCGCAAGACCTGCTGAAAGAAGCCGATGACCCCGACATGCGCGAGATGGCGCAGATGGAAATTGACGACTTGCGCCAGAGCAACGAGCAACTACTCGAAGAATTGAAGATGCTCCTGCTCCCCAAAGACCCGCGTGACGGCAAGGACGCGATTGTCGAAATCCGCGCCGGTGCTGGCGGCGACGAAGCGGGTCTCTTCGCTAGCGATCTGTTCCGCATGTATCAACGCTATGCCGATGCCAACAAGTGGAAAACCGAAGTGCTGGAGATCAATGAGAGTGGCGGCAGAGTCATCAAAGCTGTGACGTTCCTCGTTAAAGGCGATAATGTGTTCAGCAAGTTGAAGTACGAGAGCGGCGTGCATCGCGTGCAACGTGTGCCCTCGACCGACAGTCAGGGGCGCGTCCACACCAGCACGGCGACCGTCGCGGTGTTAGCCGAGATGGACGAAGTCGATGTGAAGCTGGATATGAACGAGGTACGGATTGATGTTTTTCGCAGTCAGGGCGCGGGCGGGCAATCGGTCAACACGACGGACTCAGCAGTACGCATGACGCACGTCCCCACCGGCATCGTCGTCGAGATGCAGGACGAGCGTAGTCAGCTCCAGAATCGCCTACGGGCGAAGACGATCCTCGTCGCGCGGTTATACGAGCGCGAGATCGAACTCCAGCGTGCCGAGCAAGAAGCCGAACGGCGCGGTCAGGTTGGGTCGGGCGATCGTAGCGAGAAGATTCGCACCTATAATTACTCGCAGAACCGCGTCACCGATCATCGCATCAACTACAGCAGTTATAATCTGCCGAGCGTGGTCGATGGCAGTCTGGACGAATTCATCGACGAGTTAGCGACAGCCGAGCAAGCTGAACAACTCGCCGGTCAGGTCGATGAGTCGGCATGAGCCATAAAGCTCTTTGGGATGTGGCGTGGTTTTTGTTGCAGGGGCTTTGCCCCCACACTCCCACAAGGAACTGTTGTTCCTTGACCTTGTTCATTTTGAACGCATTGCGTTCAAAAAAGCAAAAGTTTTTGGCGTCCCCTTTTTTCAAAAAGGGGACAAAAAGAGCTTGACCACGCAAGATACGAAAGAATCAGCGTAACTACTCAGCCCTCACCCTAAATCCCTCTCCCGACCGCCACTATGTGGCTAGGATAGGGACTTCAACCGTGCTTGTCTTGAGGGCAGAAGCTGGCGTAAATCAATTGACCTGAGTAGTTGCGAATCAGCCATAAATGCGGCGGACGATGTCGGCATCGTCCGCAAAATTTGACTCACAAACATCTCATGGCTAGGTGGGGGCGGCGGGGGCGTTAGCTTTCGTCGAGTACGCTATCAAGCGCGGCGCGTAATTCTGTCTCTGGCACGAAGCCGAACCAGCGCTGGATTTCGGTGCCGTCCGGTTCAATCAAGACATATAGCGGTCGCCAGCGGAAGTTATAGCTTTCGAGCATTTCTTCATTCACGGGGTCGAGATGATCGAGATAAACGAAATCGATCTCACCCCAGTACTCAGCCTCTAACCCATGCACGATGGGTCGCATAGCGCGGCAGGTCGGTCAAGTATGGGCGAAGAAATCCAGCAATTGCGGGCGACCGGTGTTCGCCACATGCGAGGGATGATCTTCGCGCCATTCGTCGGGCGCGGCCGGCTCAGACGGGCGCGGGACTGCAAGCGCACTATTGCTCGCGGTCGCGCTGTCAGTCTCCGCTACATCCACATCGGGCGCGGTAGCCGCGTCGGGTGCGCTCGTTGGCGCTTCGGTAGTCGGCGTACTGCACGCTGTCAACCATAGGCTGACGCATAGCACGACCACCGGCAAAAAGATACGACGCATTCGCTTGTTAGCTCCTTGTGTCGATAAAGAACGATCACTCGTATCATAGCAAAGTTCTCGCCCTGCGCCGCACACCATAAGCAAATCCTCATGTGCTGACCCTATCGCAGAAAACACAGCTATTTATAATGCGCTTTTAGTACACGACTACAAAATAACGTGGTCGCGCCGCTTTTTCTACTTTTATCAAACACACTGACAGACTAAACAGAATAGGACGACCCTCTCTTGAATATTCGTAATCCGTGGCTTCGTGTGACGCTCAGCCTGCTCGTCAGCGGCGCGTTGCTCTATCTCCTGACGCTGAGCATTGACTGGCAGGCGACCTTCGCCACCATCACCGCGATTCGCTGGCGTTACGTGCCATTGCTCGCGCTTTTCTGGACGTTGCCGCTTGCCTGTCGCACGTTGCTGGGGCAAGCTCTGATGCAGTGGCGCATCCGCTTTATGCCGACCTTCCATTGTTTGAACATCAGCTTCCTGATGAATAATACGCTTCCCCTGCGCGTGGGCGATGTGACCCGCGCCGTACTCGTCGCGCGTACAGAAGACGATGTATCGGGCTGGGCGGTGCTGGCGAGCATCGTCATCGAGCGTATTTTAGACATTTTGAGCGTGATTACGATTCTGGCAATTGTGCTGATCTTCCTGCCGGTCGGGCAACAGGTGGTCATCAGTGGCGTGATTCTGGGGGCGGTCAGCCTGGTCGGCTTGGCGACCTTGCTGGTGATCGCCCGTTATCCTGCGCCTGTCTTGCGTCTGCTGGATACAATCCTGGCACGGGTGCCCCCCCTGCAACGGCTAGGATTACGCGCAAAAGCGGCGAGCGTCATCGAGGGCGTGCAAGCCATGACGACCGTCGGCGGCGTGCGCGATGTCCTGCTGTGGACGACGCTCACATGGGGCTTATCGCTGGTCGGCTCGTGGTTGTTGTTGCTCGTCCTGCCTGATCTCGCCACTGTGCCGAACATCTTCGCCGGCATCGCGCTGGGGCTGGTGTTGATCTCGCTCGCCAGCGTGATCCCCTTGACCTTCGGCAATATCGGCGCGTTTGAAGGCGCGGTCGTGCTCGCCTTCACCACGATCGGTGTCACGCGCGAGGCGGCGTTCGCCTTCGCGCTCTTGTGGCATGTCGCAGTCTTCATGACCTATGCCGTGTGGGGCACATTCAGCCTTGTGATCGGGCAATTCTCGCTGGCGGATTTCCAGCAAGCAGACGACGCTCAGCGGGCGTATTCATCAGGCGAGACTTCTTCCAGCCAGTAACCGACCCCCGTCGAGCCTTCGGCAACCCAGCCGATGACGGGCGTACTCGCGAGGACGCGCACCTGCCACCAGTTGAGATTATCGCGGCAGACCGGCCCGCCGACAATCTCGAAGGGCACATTCTCGACCATCAGGAAGAGCGGGTCGCCGGTTAAGCCGGGCCCCGCCCGCAGACGGCGCGGCGTGTCGGTCTGCACTGAGTTGACGATGCCGCGCTCGCCCTCAGCAAAGGGCAAGGGATTGCCACAGAGCGTGCCATCTGCCAGCGTCGGCAGATCAGACGGGAGCAACCAGTAGACCTTATTATCGCTCTCGGCAAGCCAACCGACATACGACTCGCCGACGACTGTCACGCGCACCTGCCACCACAGATCACCATCGACACACTGCGCCCCGTCCACAATATCGACAACTGATCCGGCAGGCGCGACGGTCAGCACGCGTGCTGACGGATTGGCATCGGCACGCACGCGCACATTTGTGATCAGGTCAGCAGTTGTGCCCACTGCCAGATCATAGCGCGGGTCACAGGCGGCGCGGGCGGTCGTCACGCCCGGCACGTTGAGCAGGTAGCCCTCACGGTCGGGGCGACCTTCAGCCACCCAGCCATCTTCGCCCACAATCTCTACGCGCCACCAGTTATAGCCCTCGCTACACACCGGCCCATCGACCACCCGCGCCGGAATCGCTTGCGGCGCGATCGGCGTTTGTAGGCTGTTATAACTGTTGTAGATCGTGTTCCACACAATCGCGCTTGAGCCGCTGGGCTGGGCGCGGATGTTCACCAGCACATCAATCGTGATCGTGCTATCAATGGCGATCGCCAGCGGTTCAAAACACGTCCCCGCTGGCAAGGTCGGCGTGGGCGTGGGGCCGGCGGGGATGCCCGGCGTGAGGATGATCGGACGATTGTCGTCGTCGTCCTGCGCGATTGCGGGTAAGATCAATCCCAGCAGGATAATCACTGCCGTGATGCTAATCGACAAGCGCAAATGAGATCGCTGGTGGTGCATGGTTGCCTCTCTCTGTGATGGTGATGATTAAGCCGCGCTCAGTTACAACCGCCGAAGGTCGTCGTCACGTAGTCGGTGACGGTCGCAACGGGGGCTTCTACCTGTTCGATATACGCGCAGTAACTCTCGTAGGCTTGGTCGACATTGCCCAGCGCGATGTGCGCGTTGCCTAGCCCCCAGTGCGCCAGCTCATAATCCGGGTCGGTCGCCAGCGCCAAGGCATAATTCTCGATCGCCTGCTGATGATCCTCTAGCTGATAGAAGACGTGTGCCCGATGATAGTACCCGACAGCCTCATCGGGTGTGAGTTCGACCAGCGCATTATAATCCTTGAGCGCATTGGCGAAGTCGCCCTGTTCGTAGTAGATGTTGCCGCGCCGCAAGAAAGCGAGCGCATCCAAGCCGCCGCGCTGGATATATGCCGAGAAATCGGCGAGCGCCTCGTCCAGCAAGCCCTGCACGTAATATTCACTACCGCGATTGAACCACGCATCCAGAAAATCAGGATCGAGATCAATCGACATGGCGAAATCGGCGAGTGCCGCCTCCAGATTGCCGAGACTAGCCTGTGCCAGCCCGCGATTGTTATAAGCGAGGGCATAATCCGAATTGATGGCGATCGCGTTGTTATAATCTGCCAGCGCCAGCGTATAACGCCCCAGTGCCCGATACGTATTGCCGCGATTGTTATGGGCGAAGGCGTTATTCGGCTCAAACGCTAACGTCCGCTCAAAGTCGGCTAGTGCCAGTTCATAATCGCCCAAATCATAGTAAATCAAGCCGCGATTATAATAAGCATCGGGGTTATTCGGCTCAAGGTCAATCGCCGTCTCATAATCGTCGAGCGCGTTCTGGAACTGCCCGAGCTTATCATGAGTAATGGCGCGGTTGTAATACGCCAGATCGTTGTCCGGTTCGAGATCGATCACGGTCGAGAAATCGTCGCGGGCGTTGGCGTATTGCCCCAGATCGAGATAAACTAACCCGCGATTGTTATAGGCGAAGGTGTAATCGGCTTGGAGGGCGATCGACGTGGTATAAGCATCGATCGCGGCATCGAACGCGCCGAGATCAGCCTGCACATCCCCAAGCCGCCGATAGGGATAGGAGAAGCCGTTGTCAATCTCGATGGCGGTCAGGTAGTCGTCGCGGGCATTCTCATAATCGCCGAGCGCCTCGTAAGCGTCCCCGCGACTGACATAGGCGTTATAATAGCGCTCATCAGCGGCGATCGAGCGCGTATAAGCCGTGATCGCGTCGTCATATAGCCCCTGCGCGGCATACACCAGCCCCATATTCCGATGATAGAGATAAGCGTTATCAGCGTTGACGCTGAGCGCGGTCTCGTAATCGCTGAAGGCTTCGTCGTAATCGCCATTGTCGTAGTAGATAATCCCGCGATTGTTATACGCCGCGCTGTATGTCGGGTCGTGGGTGATCGCCATCGTATAGGCGGCGATCGCCGCATCATCCTGTTCCTGCACGCGATAAATATCGCCCTGTGTGAAGTACGCCTCGGCATTGGTATGATGAATCAGGAGCGCCCTCTCGACATCATCCAGCCCGGCCGCATAATCGCCCTGCCGCAGATGTAAGCTCGCGCGTAGGGCGTATGCATCGCTGTTCAAGGGTTCGAGCGCGATCAGGTCGCTCAATTCTTGCAATCCGCGTGTGTAATTGCCACTGTCGAGCGCTTCATTGTAAATATCCACCGGCGGGCGCGTGGTCGCGTCCTTCTGCGCGAGCAGTGGCACCAGCCCGATCCACAAACAAAATCCTAAGATGATCCAGCCTTTGTATCCCATCACAATCCCTCTGCTAGCTCTCTACTGTGCCCATTATAGCCGATTCACACGTTAAGCACATGCGATCATTCACCAGTTGCTGATGTATCGGTGTCGGCGAGCATCTCCCGTGCAAGTGCGTAGGCTTCGTCGAGCGTGTTCACGTGCGTGCGACCGTTGATCAACAAGCGCAGGTCAGCCGACGCGCCGACGATAATTGTCATCACTTCGTTGAGGGGCGTGAGGACGCGATTGCGCCGAAAATGCGGGGCAAATGGCGCGGACGGCATCTGCTGGAGATCGGTCAAGTTGGTGATGCTCACGAAGCGGTGGGGCAAGCCCTCGATCATCGCTAATTGTTTTTCGAGCGCATCGTGATACTCATCCCATGTATATGTCTCGACAAAATCCGCCTGTAACAGCGTTTTACCCTCATCAACCCAGTAAACGTGTATTGGCATCGTACACCCTCCTCTTTGATTGAACCGCTCACCATTGATAGGATTATCTACCCTGCTATCAGGATAACATACAATTACACTTGTGCAGGCAGGTTGCCGCCTCTCGATGAACTTGTTGGCTGTTGCATATTAGAATTCTGGTATTTCGTGTATTTTTCGTGTTATGATCTCTACTAAACAACCACTATATCGCCATCAATCGCCCGTATGCTGTACAGTTTGCACGATTATCTAGCGCGGACGCTGTCGGGTACGATATAATAAATTAATGGAAAGTTAATATTAATCATTGCCCGCCAATACTATTTTTTCCTAGTCGAAAAATTTTTGAGTTGAGTGAGACCGACGATGCAAACCATAACTGAGACTGAGAGCCACATGGGCAATAAAGATATTTCATTTGACTTCAGCGCTTTCCCCACAATCATGACCAAACGACTGATCTTACGTGAGATGTCCCCCGAGGACGTGAACGCACTGTTGAAATTGTTCGGCAATGCTGAAGTTGTGCGCTTTATCGAGATGCAACCCCTACGGACGATCGAACAGGCGAACGAGTGGTTGAAGTGGATGGGCGGGCTATATGCTGCGCGCGATGGCTTGCGCTGGGGCGTGACCCTGCGCGATGGCACATTCATCGGCTCGGCGGGCTTCCATCGCTGGAACAAAGAAGCCCACTACGCGACCATCGGCTGTGACATCTCCCATACCTACTGGGGCAATGGCTACGGACAAGAAGCCATGCGCGAGCTGATCGACTTCGGCTTGAGCCAGATGAAACTCAACCGGATTGAAGCCGACGTGCTACAGGGCAATATGCGCTCGATCCACGTCATGGAAAAACTAGGCTTTCGTAAAGAGGGCGTGCTCCGTCAGCGCTTGCTCAAAGGGGGCAAGTATTACGATGTCTATGTGTTCGGCTTATTGCGACAAGAGTACCAGCGCGAATGATCCAACCGAAACACCTCTTACAGGACATCCTCACAGCAGTGGACGAGTTGACGGCGCGTGTGCCCCTCAACGCTCAGCAAAAACCATTCGTGACGCATATCCGCCAGACCGCCGAACGCCTGCACGCGCAGACCAGCGACCTGCCGCCGACCGAATACGCCATGTGGCGGATTGTGCCGGCGCTGGGCGATGACCTGAAGCAGGCGGTGACGGGGCTCTATGGCTATGCGCGGATGCTTCTCGATCATCCCGCCCAATTCGGCGGCGCGACCATCCCCGATGCCCAGCGCCCGCCGCTGGAGACGATCTACGAGCGCGGTATAACACTGGCGCAGTTGATCGACCGCCTGCACCAGCAAGCCTTCGACCAGCGCAAAGCCCAGCGCACGGCGAAAGCGGTTCACTTCGATCTGAACATGCTCATCTGGCAAAATATACCGGTCTATCGCTACTGGTTGCGCGATGATGCCATCAAGCTGACGACCGACTTCCCCAACGGTTTGCCGCCCATCGTCGGGCGACCCTACCACATCGCCGCGCTTGTCCAGCATGTGGTGGTCTTCACCGCGCAGACCTTCATGGCATATGGCGATGTCAAGATCAGCGCGAATTACGATGCTACTGCGCGCGTGGTGCGCTTGCGGATTTTCTTCATGGGGTTGACGATCACGCCGGAGATACGCGCGACGCTCTTCGAGCGTAGTGGGCGCGAGATGTATCAGCAACAGATGGACGCACAGGGCATCCGCTGGGCGACCGAACACGACCCCGGCTATGGCTCATCGCTGGTTTTCGCGTTTCCTATTCGTGCCGCCCGCTGATGCTCAGGCGGTCGTGCCGGGGGTGTCCTGGGTCTCGTTATCGCCCTCGCCCGCATCGGCGCTATCCACTTCATCTTCCCAGCTGATAATCCAGATGCACGCGCCCGCGACCAGAATACAAGCGACGAATAGCGAGAGCCATTGTGCCGGACGCAAGCCGACATCGCGCCCCTCAAAGCCGATTAACCCGATCATACCGACCGACAAGACAAGCCACGCCACCAGACGCGGGTGCTTCGATGCCCATTCCATGAGATGTGTCACTCCTTAATCATAACCGCGACGCTTTGAACACCGCACAGTATAGCAGACTCTAGTCGCGACAACAGGGCGACTGCTAGCGCGCCAGATTGATATTTGTCGTGGTGCGCCACCGCTGTTATCATGCACTTTGCGCCTAGCGCGAGCAACCATCCGCACAATAATGGGGAAAGAGCGATTGTGGCTGATTATAGCAAACACGTCCGCGAATTGACGAAGCACATTGATCCCGCCTTCTGGCAAGAGCCAAACGGGGTCGAGGTGGCTTACGATCATCTGAAGTTTCTGTACATTCCCGATCATGTCTCGACCTATATCGCGCTCGAAATTGCGCGCAAGGTCTACCGCTATCAGATCGAGAATATCAGTACCAAGCAACAGATCACGGATGCGGTGATGATTACGATGGGGGCGCTCTTGCCGGGCGTGCTTCTGCACGATCATCTGGCGTGGACGCTGAATAAGAACATCCCGCCGATTAACTTCGGCACGCTGGGGGTCAAATATTATGCCGGCCCAGGACAACCGCTGGACGCACCCTATATCAATCACCCGCTGTCGATCGACGTGGAGGATAAGGTCGTCGGCGTGGTCGAAGATCTGGTCGATCTGGGGGGTACGGCGACGTTCGTGATGGAATACCTGACACAAGAGAAGGGCGCGCGCAAGATCGTACTGATCGCGCCGTACTTGAAGACGACCAGCGTCATGGATGAGATGCCCGTCATCTATTACGGGCATGTGCCGAAAGATACGTGGATCATCACCCCGCGTGAAAAAGTGGAGACACTGGTCAAGCGCGTGCCCTTCTGGCGCGATGCCGGCGCGCCGATCGACGTGTGCGAGGAGAGCTTACGCAAGATCGGCTATCCCGATTACATGATCGACGTATATCTGCGCCCGACCTACGAACGCGGTTGAGTCCGTCGGATTCATCGCACATTCATCCGCATGGCTTAAGCTGTGGCAATATTTACCTGATACGCTCTTATGTCGAACGTGTGCAATAGCTATTTAGGGCTTTTAAGACTCATGAGCTTTTTCAAAAGCTCAACCAAAACGTAATTACTCAGGTCAATTGATTGACGCCAGCTTCTGCCCGCAAGACAAGCACGGTTGAAGTCCCTCTCCTAGCCACATAGTGGCGGTCGGGAGAGGGATTTAGGGTGAGGACGATCATGTCGTCATGCCTGCGCGGGTAGTACCCACCACGCGATCTCCCAAAACGTCCACATTTTCCCGTTGGAGCAAATGAGTTATGTTGAGTTTTAAATTATGGCGGGCGCTCAATCATCCCCCGCGCAACCATCCGCTATTCAGCTTCGTCCTCGCCCGCGCCAACCGCGACGAGTTCAAGATTACGTCGGGCTTCTTCATGTGGATGTTCATGTGTTCGATGCTCACGTTCTTCTGGACGATCGTCTTTGACTGGTTGCTATACGTGTTTCTGGGCTTGTTCGTGCTGTGTAACACCTTCTATGCCCTGCGCTGGGCCTTACGCATCAGCGAGACGATCAGTAGCGAGAAAGAACAGCGGCGCTATGACCTGCTGGCATCCTTGCCTTTCGGCATGTTGGGCACCAGCTGGGCGATCAGCACCGGTTGCGTGCATCGGCGGTCGTCGTTCCGGCGCGTACCGTATACCATTCAAGTCTCGGTGATCGTGGTGGCGATGACGATCCTGTTCAACATCGGCGTGACTCTGCTGGCGATGAGCAATGGCGGTACGGAAGACCTGCGCCTCGCCAATCGTGATCTGCTCTACGTGGCGCTGAGCATCCTGCCATTCTTGATCGTGTTCTATGTTGATCATCTCTATTCGCTGGTGACGGCGATTCTGTTCGGCATGTTGGCGAGCCTCGACGTGCGAATACCGATCGAAGCGAAGGTGCGCGCGCTACTCGGCTTCTTGACGATGCAAGTCGTGATTTATACGCTCTCGGTGCTGGTTGCCGTGTGGGGCTTGCCGCAGATTTTCACCTATATCGGGCTGGGCGGCCTTTGGGCGATCGCGGTCGATGCGCTGATTAGCATCGCCGTGTTCTTGATCCTGCGCGAAGCCCTTGTCCGGCGCATGTGGCAGTACATCACGCGCGCGCTGAACGCCGAGGAGACTGACGTCGCGCTGGTGCTACAATCGGCCCGCGCTTAATCGCCAAAGAGCCAACCGAACCAATTGCGCGATGAGCGCGGCGGGTCGCTGAGTGTTGCGCGCAACTCATCGAGCAAGGCGGGCGGCGGGTCTCGGTCGGCGACGCGCTCGATATGATCGATACCAGCCTGTAGAAAGTTTTCGACAGGCTGTGCAAAACCCTCATCGAAGAACGGCCCATCGCCCGTCTGCACCCACCCTGACCAGATCAAACGCCCCGTCTTTGGGAAGTAACGCACGTTGTGGTGCTTGTTGCCGCGTGTCCACTGCCATTCTGTGGCTGATGTGCGGGTGTAATCGTCGCTCATGGGCTTGCCTCGTCATGCTAGCGGTGGCTATGATCGCTACCATAGCGTAAGCCATCCCTGCGCGCAAGTCCATCAAGTCGGCTAGTCCCTTGCAGGATCGCACGCTTTGCGCGACGATAGACCGCATCTAGTATTTGGTTCATCTCAACATGACGAGGATAAACGAGCATGTTCATCACATTTGAAGGCACTGAGGGAAGCGGCAAGACGACGCAAATCAAAGCGGCTTACGCCGTTCTGCGCGATGATGGCTACCGCGTGACGCTGACCCGCGAACCCGGCGGCACCGCCATCGGCGACCAGATTCGTACGATTCTGCTCGACAATTTGAAGAATACCAACATGCAAGCCCGCGCTGAACTTCTGCTGTTCTGTGCATCGCGCGCGCAACTCGTCGGTGAGTTAATCCGCCCGACGATCGAACAGGGCGGCATCCTCCTCTGCGATCGCTATAGCGACTCGACGCTGGCGTATCAGGGCTACGGGCACGGCTTGCCGATTGCTGATCTCAAGCAAATTCTGACCTTCGCCACCGCCGGACTCGTGCCGGATGTGACGATTTATCTGGACATCAAGCCGGAGAAGGGCTTAGAACGGCGGCGGCGCGGCATGATCTTCAATCATGAGGACTGGAATCGACTGGATGCGATGGAACTGGCATTTCATCAGCGCGTGTACAGCGGCTATCAGCAGATCATCAGCGACTCTGCCGAACGGTTCGAGGTCATCGACGCGGATCGCTCGATCGAGGCGGTGCAAGCCGATGTGCAGGCGGCGTTACGGGCGCGTCTAACACAGGTCACGCCTAAGTCATGAGCGAGCGCATCGTCCTCATTCGTCCCTGTTGCATTGGTGATGTGGTGCTAGCGACCGCCGCCCTGCATGCCCTACGCAATGCTTACCCGCAGGCGCATATCACATGGGCGGTGGGCGGTTGGTCACAACAGGCGATCGCCCATCATCCGGCGGTCGATGCCCTGCTCGATACCGGCGCGGACGCTCTGCCGGTCAAGTCCGTGCGCGGTTTCCTGCGCTTCGTGCGCCAATTGCGGCGCGGTGACTTCGACATTGCGGTGTCGCTGGTGCGCTCGCCCCTGATGAGCCTCGCGGTGGCGCTTGCCGGTATCCCGACGCGAGCCGGCATCGATAGCAAGGGGCGTGGCTTCGGCTATACGCACCGCTACCCGATCGACCCGCACGCTGTCCAGCACGAAGCCGAGATTTATCTGCGGGTAGTGGCGCAACTGGGGGTCGCCGTCGATGGCTACCGCGCGCATCTGCCGGTGACCGACACGACCCGCGTCGCCGTCCGCGCGATTTTGCACGAGCAGGGCATCCCGTCGCCTTACGTCGTCATCAACCCGACCGGTGGCAACAACCCCGGCATGACCATGAGCCACAAACGCTGGTTGCCGCGCTACATGGCACAGGTGGCGACTGCTTTATACGAAGAATACGACACGGCGATTATCCTGCTGGGTGCGCCCGATGACCTGCCAATTCTAGCGGCGGTGCAGTCACACCTCACGATCCCGACAGCGAGCTTCGCCGGCACGCTGAGCTTCGCCCAAATTGGTGCGCTGGCAGCCGAGGCCCGCGTCTACATCGGCAACGATACCGGCTTGACGCATCTCGCCGCCGCCAGTGGTGCGAAAACCGTGATGATTCTCGGCCCGACTGACCCGCGCCGTTACGCACCATATACGGATGATAGCCTCGTGCTGTGGCAACCGGTGACCTTGCAGGCGGGCGGGGTGGCACGCGCTGACCGTGCGGCGCAGTGGGATTGGGCGCGTGACGGCATCACACCCGATCAAGCCCTACCACGTATACGCGCCTTCCTCGCGGATGACGACTGATAAACCCACAAAAGCGCCGCAAGCTCAAGCGGGGCGGGATGAACGAGGCAAAATACGAAGCAACCAAACCTTTATACTTATCGGGTGCGCATTGCGCTATATTACTTATAACGCTCTTGATCGAAAAGCTAAATAGGGGAAAAAGGCACATGTCATACCAAATCAAAAAAGGGATTGCACCCGACGGGACTGAAATCCTCGGTCAGACCTTTGATGCGTTTAACTTGAGCATCAGTCAGGAAGAGATTCGCCCGCACTTCGACGCAGTGCTGAAACGCTACGGCATTGCCGAAATTGACCCCGAAGCGTGGTATCCTCTGCAATTGATGTTCGACTCTTATCAAGAAGTGCAGGATGGCACCGGCGACTCGCTGATTCTGGTGTCTGTCGGCATGAAAGTGATTGAAGCGGCGAACTTGCCGGACGAAATCGACAGCATCGCGAGCGGTATTCAGCTCTTGATGGATATTCACCATGCTAACCTGCGTAACGTGCCGGATGGCGACGGCTACGCTAATCTCGACGTGCAAGAGGGTCAAATTCAGTTCGATGATTATACGCGCTTCCCGCATGATGTGATCTACGGTTACATCTACGGCATGGCGCAACGCTTCCGCCCGCAGGGCAAGCACGTCAAAGTCCAGCGCGAGTATCATAATGTCGATAGCCCCAATAATGGCGGCGCGTACTATACGATTACGTGGTAAATCACAGCTTGCGTCAGGAGTCGGTTTCGTCGCCGGCGGGTAAGTAAACCGTCGGCGCGGCATCGCTGGTGGTCGGCGCGGGGATGTCGAGCGTATGCGTGACGTTATCGAGCAGGAGTGCGCTTTGCTCCAGCTTGAGGATCAGATGCGTGGATTGGGGCAGTAAGACGTTGAACTCGGCGCGGATGATCTTGCCGGCAGGGACGCGACGCTTGGCGACCAGATACACGCCGACCTCATCCTGATCGGTGAGGACGCGCCACCCCAAGCTCGCCTGATACATCGCCCGCACGTCGATGCGCGCTTTGTGCCAGCGTTTAATCGTGACGCTGGCGTGCTCCGTGTGCAGATAAAAACTCACGGGCGGCGTGACGATGAATTCATAGGTGCGCCGTTCCTGTGCGAGATCGCGCACAGTCCCCGCGGCGTTAATCACTTTCCACAATGTATCCAGATGTTCCATCGAAGCCGCCTCGTGCGTGTTGGTTGGTCAGTTATCGTAACAGCAATTGATGCGTCAAACGGTCGATCATGCGCCCCGCGTGGGGGTGTGGGGGCAAAGCCCCTGCAATCGCCGGAATGATGCCACGAATCCCACCGCCATCAGTCGCCAGTATCTTGATCGGTTCGTGTGTCATCGCTTGTCCCTGCCGCCTAATTCATGACCTGCGTTTGCAGGATGTACAGGGCTTGCAGAGCCGTTAAATTGCGCTGATTGTAGCCGTACTGCAAGTATTCGTCGGTGAATGTCGCGCTATCAGACGCGCCGCGGGGCGGTTCGGATGGGTGGATGCCATCGCCGCTGATGCCGCCCTGTGGTAGACGCGCCATCGCCCCCGCATAATCCCACACCGATACCCCATAGCGACTAGCCACTTGTAGCAGGCTATCGTTATAGAGCGCGACACGCCCTTCGTAGCCTTGTCGTTGCGGGATCGTGCTGACGACCGGAATCACACCGTTCTGCTGGCTATATTCGATGGTCACGCGCATGTAATACATATATTGATCGACCGGCAGGGACGTGACATCGTTCGTCCCCAGCATAATCAGCGCGACCGCCGGACGATTGACGCGATACTCGCAGGCAATCGGCGACTCGCCGGGGTTGCACACACGCGGGTTAGCGAAGTTGGCATTATGTACGATCGAGGCGTTCCAGCCGCCGCCAGCCGCCAGCGATCCCCGGGTGAAGGACGCGCTGAAGTAACTGGCAGTCGAGCGCAGGTAACCATAATTGCCGAAGCGAGCCAGACCGTGACCGATCGCGTTATACGCTGAATCAGCGACGGTGATGCTATCGCCCACTTTCGAGAAAACGTTACGATTGTTGCCCAGCGCCGCCCCCCGTTGATAGGTGTTACGCGCCTCAGCACCGACCAGAAAATACGGGGCATCGCCACCCGGCGCAGGCGGTACGGCGTTCTCCTGGGCGGGGGTATCGGGTTGTTGTGGTGGTGCTGGGTTGCTGGCGGGTGCGCCGGTCGCATTGACGGTGGGCAAGCTACTGACCGCGCCGTTAACCGTCACATAGCGGCTATAGAGCCAACCGGTCGTGCCGTCGCTCGTCTGTGCGTAAAGCCATGTGCTGTTTGCGTTGCGCCCCAGCAAGTTGACGATCGTATCGTCCGGCAGTTCAGCGATCACCGCGCTGTTCGTGTTGGGCGTGGTACGCATGTTGAGCAAGGTCGCCGCGACGCGCCCCGACCCCGCCGATGCCAGCGCGGGACTCGCAGGGGCGCTCGCCTGTGCGGGGATCGTCGTGGGGGCGGTTGGGGCTGATGCCGTCTGCGGCGCATCCACCACTGGAATATCGGCAAGTGCCACGCCGATCAAATCGACGTAATCGGCGGCGACCCAGCCCGTCACGCCCTGCGGCGTCGTGACCTGATACCAATTGTTGCCGGCGGTGCGCCCGCTGACGTTCAGGCGGGTTAAGCTGGTGACTTCGGCGAGGACGGGCGCGCTAGTGCTGGCGGTGGCGCGCACGTTCAAATAGCCCGATAGCCGAATGACGCGGGCGTTGGTCTCCTGTGCGCCGACAATGCCGAGACTCACAGTGAGGACGGCTATCATCAGCAGAGACATCATCCAAGATCGCATAGAGTATCCTTTATATCGTCATGATTTAATCGCTCCTCATGCGCCGCATTATAACGAGAAAGACGGGGGACGTGTAGCCTAGCGTGGCACACGTCCCGCGCCGCTAGCCCGTAGGCGCGAAGAACTGCGCGTCGAAGGTCTCGGAGACGGGCGCGACGGTCGGTTGCCCCGTGCCATCATCGACCTGTAGCGACCAATCGCGGAAAATACAAGCGTCGGGGTCGTCGTGCTGGGCGTTGTTCAAGACGGCGACGTAAGCGTGGCTGAAGGGCGTGACATCGACTGTCCCACGCTGACCGAGATCAAAGACTTGCGCGGTATCCTGATTGCCCTTGATGCCGATAATCATCAGGCTCAGGTCGGGGTCGTCAATGCTGAAGGTGTACACGCCCTTGCGCCGGATGAACAGGTAATCCGCGCTCAGTTCTTGCAAGCCGGTGAAGCGCGGCGTATACGTGCCGATGCCGTTGATACTGCCTTCGACAATGACCGCGCTCGGGAATTCATCGCCCAGCGGGTAGGCGCGCAAGATATTACGCACGGCATACCGCGCCAGCACTGTTTGCGGGGTCGTCTCCAGTTCATCCAGCAGACGATACCACACGTCCATCCCTTCATAATCCGCGACCAGTTCCCACAAGCGTAAAATCGCCTCATCGCCAAAATCCTGCGCGATCGAATCGATCAGCAACCACTCGCCATAAATGCGTAAGCCGGTCTGGTCATCGACGATGTTGCCGATGCACAAATCCGTCAGCGCGAATACCGAGTCGGTGTAGTCGGTTGCATCCTGATCGAACGGCAGGGCGCGGGTTTCGATCCAGCTAGCGGTCGCTTCGTAGTACCACGGCAGGGCATCGCGCACATCATAACCAAATTGAATGCTGTGATTGAACTCGTGCGCGATAGTGGCACGCATCACACTGAGCGGGTTATCCATCCCGCGGAAGTCGTTGTCGATCACCAGATGGCTGTATGCCGCCCACGTCTCGACGCGCTCTGATGCGGGGTTATCGCCGATGATGTTGCCCGTCGCGGCATAACCCATGATGTCCTCATCGAGCGTTTCCATCAGGTAAAAGTCGAAGCGCGTATCGCCACCCTCGCCACAGTCGTTCGGTGGCAGGGGCCAGCCGAAGGCTTCAATCTGTACTTTAAGCGTACTCTCGACATAATCGACCACGCTTTGCACGAGGGCTTCGGTCGTCGCGTCCTCGCCCGTCAGCGTATAGTGAATGCGGAAGTTCTCGGTATCCGCCGTCAGCATCTCGCCGCTCAGTTGGGGGCGTTCCATCAGCTCGAAGGTCTCGCAACTGCCGGATTCATCGCGCTCGGTCGCGGCCACCGGCGGGCGCACCGGGTCGTATTCCTCAGCGATGATCGACCCCGTCGGCACAGCATCGCCCGTCAGGATTTGCGGGGCGTTATACCCCAGCAACAAGCGGAAATCGCCCGTCGCGCTCTCATCACAGCAATCAATGACCGCGATGCTGTAATCGCCAGCGGCGGTAAATGTATATTCTAATGCCGAGTTAACGTTGCCCGCCGCGAAGTCGATGTCGTCATTCTCGATGAAAATCTCCTCACAGTCGATGTCACACACGCCAATCAAGGTATCGATCGTATCCGACTCGGCATAGACGTAGAGCGTATCGCCGGCCTGCGCGCCGAAAATATCATAATACGCGACCGGTTCATCAACGCTGATCGTGCCGTAAAATTGTTGCACGCGCGCGCCCTGCTCGCTTATATCCGCCTGTGTGTCGTCCAGATCGGTATAGGTCGGCTCCCACGGGATGGCGAAGGGCGTGCCGGTGGGGATGCCGCGCCCGTCGAGAATCTGCGGCGCGTTGAAGCCCATCACCAGCCGAAACACGCCTTCAGCATCCGATACACAGCAATCCGTGATGAAGATGCTGTAATCGCCATCGGCGGTGAATGTATACTCCAATGCCGAGTTGACGTTGCCCGCCGCGAAGTTGATGTCGTCATTCTCGGCGTAGATGTCCTCACAATCGATGTCACACACGCCGATATACGTATCAAATGCCTCCGACTCGCCATAGATGTAAATTGTCGTGCCGGCTTCCATGCCGAAGAGATCAAAATAAACGAACTCATTCTCCGGCGAGACCAGCGAATAAAATTCCTGTATCTGTACGTCGTCCTGTGCTTGTGCGCCAGTCGCCAGTGCGAATAGCATCAGCAACCCGCTTAAGACCTGCCAATATTTCATGTGTTGCTCCCTGTTGAGTTTGAGTTGATGGTGTATTTGGCTTTCCTCAAGGTTGATTATACGCGGAAATGGCGATTATAGCGCATACGATGCCGCCCTAAGTGCGGGCGCAAGTATTAAAAACCTGCATGTATCGGGCGCGATTGCTTTGCCTGAGGCGAGCGCGATTGTATACTACAGACGATTGATCGCAGGTACGAATCGAGTAAAGCATCATGGACGAACACGAGATTGATGTCAAAACCCGCCAACCGCGCCAGCAATTCCGCATCCAGAGTGGCTTGCAATCGGGCAAGGGCTTGGGCGATGTGGTATCCGATGTGACCCACGCGACCGGATTGTATAAGCTGGCAGAGTGGTATACCGATGCTACTGGCAAGGATTGCGGGTGCGACGCCCGACGTGAGAAACTCAACGAAATCGCGCCGGATATTCTCTGACGATCCCACCTATTGACGACTGCACGCGGTGCGGTCGTCAGGCGTGGTCGTCGTCAGTCGGTTGGCGGCTATAGATGTAAATCGGTTGGCGTTGGGGCTTGGGCGGGTGCAGGACACGCGCAATCGCATCATCGACCACAGCGTGAATATCGCCGACGATCAGGCGCAGATGCTCGCGTGCATATTGCAGGCGTTTCTTGACGGTCGTCACCGGCACGCCCAGACGCTCGGCAAGCTCTTTCTGCGATTCGCCCTGCATGTAAAAGCCCTGCGTCACGGCGCGTTCATGCTCCGGCAAGGCGTCGATTGCCGTTTGGATCAGGGTTTGTACGTCGCGGGCTTCGACCATCGCTTCAGGACTGGGTTGGGGCGTTGCCAGATCAAAGCGTGTTTCGATCGGCTCTAGCGTGGGCTTCTTACCACGAATCAGGCGGTCGCATTGCGTCATGACGATGCGCCGCATCCACGACGTGAACGCCTGTGGTTCGCGCAGTTGGTCAATGCGCGTGTAGGCGACGATGAACGCCTCTTGCACGGCATCTTCAGCCATATTGCTATCCTGCAAAATCCGCAATGCTTGCCGATACGCCATCCCGCGATAGGTCATCACCAAGCGATTGAATGCCGCATGGCGCGTTGCTTCATCTTCACTTTGGGCTTGTTCTATCACTGTCACCAGATCATCCATACACCACCCATTTTCTACTTCGTTCTCTTTATCATACCGCATTTTGTCTGATTTTTCTGTAGGATGCGCGTTAATCTCTGATGTGTGATGATGGGTACGACCACAAAATAACGTGTGTCGCGCCTTGCGCTGGGGGATGGGCGCCGAAAACGGTTCAATACGGTCGCCAACAACATCTTGAATCAAAACAGCGCCGGCATGAGGGCTAGCCGACGCTGTCTTGACTAAGATTAGACACGAAGTGTGGGGTTATTCAGACCATATTGACAAACAACGAAGCTCGCCAATATCTCAAGGAAGTAGTTAGGTCAGGATTTTAAGGGATAGTTGCTTAGGACAAACTGTGTTCAGCACTTACATCATGCGTTACCCGAATTGCTTGTGACTACCCCCACACTGAGTCTTTCATCTAATCCCTTATAACGTAACATAAAGTCGATTGAATTGACCATGAAGAAATTGTTAGAAAACTGATACATTTTTAAGCCTGGCTCGTTAGGATGTCGCGTGGTTTTTATTGCAGGGGCTTCGCCCCTGCGCCCCCACGAGGAACTGTCACATCACCATCGGCGAGGTGGATGTGATGGAAGCGGCTGAGATGAATGAAGCCGAAGCGAACGAAATCTACGAAGAAGCGCTGGCAGAATTTGTCGAGGAGAGCGCGATCGATGGGCGGGTGGCAAACCCGCCCCCATCTGGCTCGCTATAGCCGAGATGCCGACAACGGGATACAATCATGTGACCCGCCATGTTGTAATGAGATTGATTGATGCTTATGCCCCCTATTTATATCTCCTATCGCCCGCAGGATGCCGCCATCACCGAGAAGATCATCCATCGCTGTTTGCAGACCTACGGCGCATATAGCGTGATTGTCAACCCGCAAGCGAGCAAGCTCGATGACGTTCGTATCGAAAATCACATCGATAATCTGATCGCCGCCGCCAGCACCGTCTTGATCGTCATCGGCAGGGACTGGTCAGGTATTGATCAATTCGGGCGCTTTCGCCTCTCCTTAGCAGATATTCCCGTCCGTGCTGAAGTGTTCCACGCCCTCCGCAGTCGCAAGCAAGTGATCGTCGTGCTGGTCAATGGCGCACGCCTGCCCGATCGTGCCCATGTCCCTGATGAGCTACACGGCTTGTTTGACCTGCCGATGATCGAACTGCGCGACGAGACCCTGCGCTATGACCTGAACAACCTGATTCATCCGCCCTCGCTCGTCAGCCAGTTGCGTTATTTCTTCTCGTTAGGGTGGACACAACGCTACACGCAGATCGCTGATGATCAGACCCTGATGAGCTAAAGGCGCACCACGCCCTAATTTGCGCTATAATGATTGCGGTTACCCGATAACGATAGGCAAACACCGTGGCGATCCAAGTCGAATATCTGCAAACTGTCATCGTCCCACTCTCGAACCCGGATAATGCCCAGCATATGCTGGCACTCGCGACAGATCTGATTGATCCCGAGGCAGGCAAAGTCCTCGCGCTAAAAGTCGCAGTCGATGAGGACGAAAACAAGACGAATGATGCGGTCGAAGGCATCCAGAAAATTGTGGACGAATACGTCGCGCAGGGGCACGCGGTCGAGCTGGTGACGCAGGTCGCTAGCAGTGTGACGCGCGGTATTCTAGACGGTGCGCGCGAGTACGCCGCCGAGACGCTGATTATCGGCGTGCATAACGTCGATCGCGAGCGCGTGAAGCTCGGCAGTGTCGTCGAGAATATCATCGCCGCCGCGCCCTGTAACGTGCTGGTCTACCGTCCCAGTTATTCGCCGGAATACGATAATATCGTCATCCCGCTGACGGCATCACGGTCGCTGGTCGCCGCGCTCAACGCGGGCACGCTCATCGCGCAGACGGAGCAGTTGACGATGCAGTTACAGTATATTCAGCGCGATTATAGCTCAACGCCGGATCGCGAGCGCTTGATTAACGGCGTGATCGACCAATTGCCGATGGGCGACGTGACTAAGGATTTGGTGCAGGGGCGCGACCCTGCCGAGCGCCTGTTGCGAATGCTGGGCAAAGACGATCTGCTGATTATGGGCTTCGAGCAGAAGGACGAGCTGGATAAGCAGATTGACGACGACTTCATTGATAAGTTGCTCAATCGTGCGCCGGGGCCGGTCTTGCTCGCCTCGCAGATTTTCCGCGAGCGACGCTCGACCGTCGGCAAGCTCCAACGCCAGCTCCAACGCTTTAATCCCGCGCTGACGCAAGCCGAGCGCAACGAAATGGTGTGGCAAGCGCGCAAAGATGCCCGCACTAGCATTGATTATCTGGTGCTGATCGTGATGTCGGCGGCGCTGGCATCGCTGGGCTTGCTCATCAACAGCGTAGCCGTCATCATCGGCGCGATGCTGGTCGCGCCCTTGATGGCACCGCTGGGGGCGCTGTCAACCGGCATGGCGACCGGCCAACTGGACATCACGCGCAAGGCGGCATTCACGCTGATACAGGGCGTGTTGCTGTCGCTGGCAATCTCGGTGCTGGCGGGTTTCGTCCTGCCGGTCGATATTCCAACGACGGAGATGCTCGCCCGTGGCAACCCGACCTTGCTGGATGCGGCGGTCGCGCTGGTATCGGGCTTGGTGGCGGCATTTGCGATCGCCCGCCGCGAGATTCCGGTCGCGCTGGCTGGCGTGGCAATCGCCGCCGCATTGATGCCGCCCATCTGCGTGATCGGGCTGGGCATCGCGCTCAACAATCAGGTGCTGGCAATCGGCGCGACCTTGCTCTTCCTCACCAACATCACTTTCATCATTATGTCGGAGAATGTTGTCTTTCTGTGGGTGGGGATGCGCCCCGGACGGCGACAAGAGACCCAGCGCGGCGTGATCGCGTGGTGGTTGGTGATTGTGGCGCTGGTGGTGACGGTCGTCTTCAGCATTGCACGCTTGAGCCAGAGCGCGACGCTCGATAGCCGTATTGAAACGTATATTTTGAGCGAGCTAAACAATGCCGAACACGTGAGTATGGACGTGAGCGAGGGCGACGATCGCCAGTTACAGGTGCGCTTCACCGTGCAGACCAGCGAAGCTATCACGCCGCAACGGGTGCGCGATCTTCAGAGTGATCTCTCCGAACAGTTCGCGCGTCCGGTTAGCCTGCAATTGGTGCCGCTGGCGGTCGTCAGCCCAGCTGATCCAACAGAACGACAGGCACAGAACATCGTACAGGAAGAACTCAATCTACAGCGGGTGGAAGATTTGCGCGTCTCGGCACGGGAGAATGGCTTGCTGGTGGATGCGGTCGTCCGCACGCGGCGCACGATCACCGGCGATGATGTCGCCCGCATCGAAAGCCGCCTCGCCGATGCGCTCAATCAGCCTGTCACGCTCAGTCTCTCGGTGCAACAGATCATCTTGCCGCCGATGACCGCTACGCCACTGCCGACGGCGACGCCTGCCAGCACCGCCGACGACAGCACCGCCGACGAGTAAGCAACCCGACAAAGCCGCGCGTGATCTTGACAGGTGAAAATAGCATCGACTACGATGGAACGCGTGTTATCTGCCAGCAAAGTATGTGAGATGGGTGTCGATGTACAATCATAATCGCAAGATCAAACGCGATAGTCGTCGCTCGATGTTCAATCAGCGACGCTCGATCAATAAGACGCGCTGGGGCTTTATCCTGTTTGCGCTGGGCTTGATCGTCGCTTTGCCGCTGGTGACGTATTGGCAGTATGATCGCATCCAGCTTGCCGCGCTCGATCGGCTTGGCTATGCGCCGACCGCCACGCCCTTCGCCAGCGTGCGTGCCTCGACAGGCGAGGAGTTCTATCGGCGTGGCGACATTGAGACCGCCGCCGACTACTTCGAGATGGCAGTCGCGCAACAACCCGAGAATCTGGCGTATTTGTACGGGTACGGCAATCTGCTGATCGAACTTGATCGCAATGATGAAGCCGTCACGCTGGGCGAGCGCATGATTGCGATCAATCCCGATGACCCACGCGGCTACGCGCTGAAGGCAACCGCCATCGCGTGGACAGACCCCACCGTAGCCATCCCGACCGCGCTTGAGGGCTACGAAGTCGATCGTAATTATTCGCAGATCAACAGCGCGTTGACCATCGCCTATACGCGCATCGGGCGCTATGTCGAAGCCTTGCAACGGGGGGATCTCGCCATCCGCCAAGACCCCAGCGATGCCAGCGCCCGCCGCAGTTATGCCTATCCGCTGATCTTCACCGGCAATTATAGCGAAGCCATCCGCCAGCTAGAACGCGCCATCGCCATCAATCCTAACATCACCGGGCCTTACTTCGAGTTGGCGAGTCTCTATCGCAATCGGGCGATCAACCGTCCCGAAGTGGCTGTGTCGATTTATCTGGCGATTCTAGAAATTGAGCCGGATAGCGAACGTGCCTACCTGCGCCTGTGCGAGACCTACGCCGCCGTCGGTCTCTTCCGCGATGCCGAGCCATATTGTGATGCCGCGCTCGATATTGACCCCGAATACGCATCAGCGCACCGTATGCGCGGACAGTTGCGCTATAGCCGCCGCAATTATGAAGGCGCGATCGATTCATTTGATACGTGTATCGAGCTGAGCGACGACCCCGCGCAAGAGGGCTTCGACGAAGTAGAGATTGAGTGTGTGTATATTCGCGGCTTGGCGCATTACTTCTTGGGGAATGATAATTGTGATGATGCGTGGTTTTATCTCAACGAAGCCTTGAACCACCCGCAGGCGGTCGATTCGGTCGAAACGTCGATTTTACAGGGGCTAGAGAATACGCGCCGCAATTGTGGCTATGCCGATCAACCCTTGCCAACGCCGATCCCGCCGACACCGATCCCACCCACGCCAATTGGCGGTTACTGAGCAACAAAAAAGCAGAGGCGCGTGTGCCTCTGCTCGTATTCGCGAATAGTCGCTCTCGCATAGTTTAGGTGCGACGTTGCACGAACTTCAAGCCGGCGAGTAAGACGACCGCACCGACGACCGCCACGATCAAGCTACCGAGTAAGCCACCGATCGTGATCGGCAGAACGGTGAAGATAATGCCACCGATGAAGCTACCGACGATACCAACGCCGATGTCCATCATGAGGCCCTGTTGTTTATTCGTTTTCATGATGAGGCTGGCGATCCAACCTGCAAGACCACCGATGATTAACCAACCGATCAAATTCCATATCATAGTTGCGACTCCTTCTGCTTATTTGACTTTGATTATATCATACACCTGTCGTGTTGGATTCGCGTTATATCATCCTTAATTATTGCTAGGAAAGGCTGAAAGGCTGACAGCGTGCAAGTTCAAGAGGTACGAGAGCAAGCCAAGACACTATAGGGGCGGTCAATCACCGCCGAGATGTAAGGGGTTGCTACAGCGAACCCGTCTTTGATAGAACGGGTGGGGAAGTCAGCAGGCATAAACGCAAAACTACCGCTCGTTCTTATCATCTGCTGAGCGGTAGCTT
>DAOTTV010000150.1:0-44723 GCA_034437755.1 Anaerolineae bacterium
CCAGCTGGTTTCGATGTATTCCGGCACGCAGTTCAAACGGTCACACATCTCATCAACCGCATCATAATCCCAACCGACAGCCTCGCCGGTCTCTTCATCGATGAAGTTGAAGGGCGGGTAGGCGTTTTCGACGGCGACGGTCACAGTGCGCCCGCCTAAATCAGGTAAGTCGTTCTGTGCTAAGCCACTGCCGGCCGACAAGATGAGGCTAGCGACCACAGCGAATAGGGCAAAGAAACGCAGAAGTTTCATAGCGTAAAATCCTCCAAGAATTTAACAATAGCTTAAGTGGTGACTGTCAAACTATAACAATTCTGGGCGCATTTTGCACGCTGAATCTGTACAAAAAGATTTGTGTTTTCTAAGTGATGTTGCCCAAGATGCCCGATCTCAGAAGCCGAGACGCACGGTAACGACCTGATAAGGCGCAAGTCGCACGTTGACGCGATTATTCTCGATCGGATAATGCTCCTGACTCTCCTCTGCCATGTTCAGGCGTTGCGCGTTGACCAGCGTGCCATCGGCGCGCAGATGGAAGCCAATATCGGTCGGCGTGGGGTTCAGCAAGCGCACGATCAAGCCCTTGCTATCCTGCGGCGGCTTCAAGCTCGTGAGGATGACGCGCTCATCGTCCATGTGCAGATAACTATGGCGATCGACACGCGGCTTTTCGTCGTACTGCACCGCCCGCAGAGGGGCGCGGTAGGTTTGTGCGTGGCGCATGAGATAGGCGGCATCATGCTCGCCCTGTAGCGGCATCAGCATGAACGCGTTGACGATGTCGGTGGGCAATTGTGCGCCCTGTGCTTCGATGCGCTGGGCTTTGTTCAACCATCCGACTGCGCGTAAGAGCGTCAGCGCGACGGTCACCTGCCCGTCGTCGTAGTGCGGTTCGTAGGCGTGCAACCCACGTGTGAAGATCGCCATCCCGCGCTGATTTTCGTAGAGCGCGGTCACGCTGTGCATGGATTGCACGCTGACCGGTTGATCGGCGGTCGGTGAGGGGCGTTGTGTCATGCCGAAGGCGGAGTCGGTATAGATTTGGCTGGTCTCTAAGCCGGTGCGGATGTGGGCGCGCAGGCGATGATCTTCGGCATTATTGCTGAAGCGCGTGCGGAAATGCACCCCCGGCAACTCGTTGTAATAGGTGGCGGTTGTCATCAGATCAAGGACGCGCAAACCGCGCTTGCGTCCGGTGCCGTTGTACAGATTAGGCGCGATACGCATCCGATTGCGAAAGATGAGGCGTTCGTAGGTCGGGGTCGCTTCGACCTGCACGACATCGACCAGATTACCCGTCATCAGCACGTCGGGGTCGGGCGTGGCATAGTGCCAGATGTCGCCCGCGTCGCCGCCATCGTGGTATGTCAGGAAGTTGTGGATGGTGCGCCCGTCGAACGTCCAATCCAGCAGACCGGTGTTGATGCCCAGCGACTCGCCGGAGGCACTGCCGATCGTGCGGGCGGCGACGGTGCGCTTCTGATTATAGGCGGCGGTCTTCTCTTCGCTCAGGCGCAGGGTATAGACCGCATAGCCGACTGGCGGCACATCTGCCAGAAAGCCGAGCGTATTCGTGCTGGCATCCCAGCTGAAGGCGCGTTCGTCGCCGTTGGGGTTGGTCAGCACGGAGGGATAGCGATCGGGCGGCAAGTTCAGCACCAGTTCGGTTACCTGTCGCACTGCGTGCCCGTGCGGGTTCCAGACGGTGATATAGGTCTCGGAGCTTTTGGTCGTCCAATCTTTGCGCTTGGGGGTGCGCTCGCCATCGAGCGATGTCAGCGCGGTATCGATGATGCGCTCGATATTATCGCCAATCCGCCGACTGCGAATCAGCGTCTCGTCGTAGACATCATCGCTGATAGCTCCCGCGATCGTCTGCCGCGATTGATTCTGCAAGAGCAAGCGCCAGCTATATTCCAGCAGGGCGCGTTGGATGGCGGGGAAGCGCATCTCGCCGTAGGTCAGCGCGAGGGCGAGCAGAGGCTCTGCAATGTAGACCAGATGGGATTGTAGACGCGCCATCTCTTGCTTCTGGGTGATACGAGCGCTGAAGCGTCCGGCGACGGGCGTATCGACCTGTAGATGAATCTCGCCACTCAGCGTCGGGCGCAGGGAATCAGGCAGTTTATCGCGCAGGTCGGCGACGTAGGCGCTCATGTGGCTTTGCTGGCTCTGGATGCTGTCATCATCGCTGTGAGCAGTGATCCGCAGGTGGTCGGGGTGGTCGGCGTGGTGCATCCACAGGAAGGGGCCGTCGGGCTGGGCGGTGCGCTGGTGATCGATTGCTTGGTCGGCAGTGTCGGCGCGTTGGTAGGTCATCACCAGCACTTGACTGCCATCGGGCGCTTGCCACTGGAACGGTAGCGGGAAGACGGGATTGCCCAGACACAGGAATGCCGAGGAGATGCCGAAGCTGCGTAGAATCTGCGGCAGTTGTGCGGTATGCTGGCAGGCTGATGGCAAGTAGGCGACATCTAATAGTTTGATGCCGTGTCGCCGCGCATCGACCCGCGCCAGCAAGAGATTACGCACCAGCGATTCGCCATCGGCGAGCAAGCCATCGGCTTGCACGTACCATGGGCCTAAGGCGAGCTTGCCGTTGGCGTTATAAATCACCAGCGATGTGAGCAGTTCGTCGCGCACGGCGGCGATGTCGTCCAGCAAAATCGTCTGCCCGCCGAGCAAAAAATGATCGAGCTTCTCAGCGCTATTCTGGGTGTCGATCGTCAGCAATAATTGCGCCAGAATATCCAGCAATAGAGCGCGTTGGGTATCGAATGTCTCGTGTCCTTCGCGTTCCCAATCTAAATATGGGATGACGTGTAAGCGTATGCGCGATTCAGCAGGGGCGGTCACCGTGATGCCTTTTCTCGTTAGTGTCTGTTAAGCAGTTGTGTCCCACGGCATGTTACGTTTACAACCTTTCTCCACTGTATTGGTGAAACATCAATACATGCCGATGCTCATTTATGGGATGATATGTCATCGCCGTTGTCTTGTAACTATCTTAAACGATATTGAAACCGAAGCGTAGCAAATACCGTTTGCCCTCATTATGATTGTAACGTGTTTTTTAAAGCCGTGCTATGATTTGAGTCATTGAGATAACAGACGACGAAGCGACACAGCAAGGGAGCTATGATGCCAGTACGTTGCGGGGTAGATATGATCGAAATTGAGCGCATCGCGGGCGGTATTGACCGCCTGGGCGAGCGTTTTCTCAACCGCTTTTTTACGGCCGGCGAGCGCGATGATTGTCAGGATCAGGCGCATCGGTTGGCGGCGCGCTTCGCGGGCAAGGAGGCAGTCGCGAAGGCGCTGGGGACGGGTATCGGCGATGTCAGATGGCAGGAGATCGAAATCCGCGTGAATAACCCGCGCAAGCGCCCGACCCTGCATTTATACGGGGCAGCGGCGGAGATCGCGGCGGAACTGGGATTAACGGACTGGGATGTCAGCCTGTGTCACACAGGCGAGAACGCGCTTGCGATGGCAGTCGCGATGGGGCATCCGACGAGCGCGTAAGGCGATTCGTGCGGGATTATAACGCTACATAAACGGCGATGGGGCTTAAGACGCGGGTAAAGGTGATATACTCGATCGTAGACGATGTTAAGTATTGAGCAAGGCAAATGATCTATGACCAGCCCTAGTCGCGATGACATCCGCGCCACGCAGACGATTATGCGCCGCGTTGAAGCGCACGTACAGCACCAGCAGAAAGTACAGGGCGCGACGCACGAGCGCCTCAACATGATGGAAGTGTTCTATCATCCGCAGACGGCTTTACCCCATTTCAATTATGCCGCCCCACGCCCGAAAACAGCATGGGTGGCGACGACCTACATCCAACAGGGGCTGGACGCACTGCGCGAGCGCGGGCGGGGCGCACGGGTGCGCTATATGGCGGATTTGTACCCGTCGGTCTTCGCGCAGACGCTGACGCGCATCGGCTTGAGGCTGGAGACGCGAATACCCGTGCTGGTCAAGACGATTGCTAGCGCCGATTCCGCGCCGACGATGCCACTGGGATATAGCGTGCAGACTGTTACTGACCGGCAGGCGATGGGCGCGTGGTGGTATGTGTGGCGCAATGCTTATTATGACGTGGTGACATCGACCGCACGACCGGCACAGATCGAACGCGATTTGCTCGCCGCGCAGGCGGGGCAACAACACAACCTGCTCTTGTATCACGCGCATTATCCCATCGGCGCATTACGCTTGACGCTCCACGATCACAGCGCCCACATTACGGCGATGGCGCTCCTCAACGATTTCCACACGCCTAAATTGGATACACTCCTGCGCCGGATGGCGGTCTATCACGCCGCGCAACAGGGTTGTAGCCTGATCTTCGCCACCGGTGCCGATGCTGACTTGCAAACGCGCTATCGCGAGATTGGTTTTATCGACTCCAGTGATATTTTATGTTATGCTCATATTGGGGAAGGAGTAGCAAAGGAGCAACATGAGTCGCTGGCACAGTTTGTACCTACTGCACACACAACAGAGTGAAGTGGCGGATGCCGTTGCTGAGTATATGGGGCAGGAAGGGTATACCCGTTATGACCCATTCGGTAACGCATTAGCGCCATCATATCCGCAGACCCTCAAAGTCTTTGTCGCGCCGCCGCACGGTGGTTGGACGCGCCTGCTGACGGATTGCGAGATGACAGACGGCGAGTCGCTGGCTATCGATCTATCGCACATCGCGCCGTGCCTCTCGGTCAACCTTGAGGGACGCACTGGCTTTGTACACGTTTATCAGGATGGCAACCCTTGCTCAGAGCTTGAGCCGTCGATTATGCCACTTTGCCCGCTAGAGAACCGCGCCACGTTGCGCGCGGCATTCGAAGCGGAGGAGCTGGCGTTACCCACGCTGGAAACCTTGCAACTAGGAGACATTCGCATTGATGACCTGCCAGATTTTATGCAGGACATCGCGCAACAAGTCAATGCCGACCATGCCGAGGGGT
This sequence comes from Anaerolineae bacterium, assembly GCA_034437755.1. Lineage (GTDB taxonomy): Bacteria > Chloroflexota > Anaerolineae > Aggregatilineales > Phototrophicaceae > JAUZRW01. The sequence continues at coordinate 4,980 of DAOTTV010000150.1, forward strand.
TATTCAACAAAGTCGCACGGCAGTTGTTACGCACAATTGCGCGACGGGATGCGACGATGATTTTCGATCGTTATCCAGATTGGAATAGCCAAGCTGGTCAACTGATACGCGTCGTGCTGGATAACGTCCTGCCGGAGATCAACTGGCGCACGCCGGACTTTGTGATCGTCCGCACCGCCTATAACATCTACACGCAGGAACAACCGATCATCCTGCCGGGTGACGAGTTCGCGCTTTCGGCTGTGCCTAACGCGCTGGATTATCAACCGGTTTACGGGGGCAAGCTGGCGGATGAGCAAGAGGCATAACACTGAAACAAGCACGATTGATTGAGACATCGAAACAACTCCTGGATTGAGTCATGGCTATCGCAGATCGTATTCGCTGGGATAATATCTTCCGACAACAGGTTGATAAACCTTATCCCACACCTGATCCGTTTTTATTACAAGCCGTCCCGCCCGTTGATCCACGAGGCGGGTATCGCGCATTGGATTTCGCGGGCGGTCTCGGTCAAAATGGCATCTGGCTTGCCGAGCAGGGCTACAATGTCGATATTATGGATATTAGTCGGGTGGCCTTGCACCGCGCCCGCACCGAGATGGCCGTGCGTAACCTGCGTAATGTGAATCTGCTACAGGTTGATGTCGATCAATTGCAGATGGACGCGCAGGTTTACGATGTGATCGCGGTCTTCCGCTATCTCAAGCGCAATTTGTTCTCACTGCTGAAGCTCGCGACGAAATCCGGCGGTCGTATCATTTACGAGTCCTACAATCAAACCTATCTGACACAAGTGCCGCAGTTTAACTCTAAGTTTCTGTTAGATACGGGCGAATTGCGCGAAGCCTTCGCTGATTGGGACTGCCTGACATATGAAGAGGACGGGCATATCTCACGCATTGTCGCGGTGAAGCCCTGATAGACGCTGTGTGAATCAAAAACCCGACAGATCGTCGGGCAAGTGAGCGAGTAGCGGGATTCGAACCCGCGACCTTCTCGTTGGCAACGAGACGCTATACCACTAAGCTATACTCGCATGTTTTGTTGTTAACTATAACATAGTATAGCGACCGACAATGACAAACGCAAGGGCTATTTTTGAAAATCCACCTGATTCAAACGATTTTGCCTGATTCTTGACTATCGTTAATTTTATCATGATAGGATAAATTAGCGTGGTTCATGTGTACACTTTCTACGTTAGCGCGACTATCGATTATCTTGAGCCATCATCCCACATACCAAACCCGTTTATAAGGTAGTTCAATCGTATAATGACTCATACAAGCTATACCCAACAGATCAAACGTTTATCGCAGCGCATCAAAGCCTTGAAGAAGACCAGCGACTCCCTGGCGACGTATCGCATCAGCGCGATTCTCATCGGCGGCGGCGCGACGCTCTATTTGCTCTTCACGACGTATACGCTCGTCTTTTACCTAACATTGCTGGGCACAGTCGCCAGCTTCAGCTATTTCCTGCGGGTACATCGGCGCGTGCAGTGGACGTTGAAGCAACATCAAATCTGGCGCGATATCAAGCAAGCCCAACGCGCGCGCATCGTCCTCGATTGGAAGCGCATCCCCCAGCGCCCGCTAGAGGCTGATATGCACCCGCTGGAGACCGATCTCGATTTGCGGACGGTGCATCGCCTGCTGGATACGTCCGTCACGCGCGAGGGGTCGCACCGCTTGCGGCATTGGCTGATTGACCCGCCGACGCTGGCGACGACACAGGCACGGCAAGCTGTCGTCGCGGATTTGTGCCAGCGCCCGACCTATCGGGCGAAGTTGCAGTATCTCGCCCGCTTGACCGAAGAAGAACGGCGCAAGACGATTGACATCAGCGATTTGCGCCAGTGGTTGCAATCGCCGTTGACGATGCCGCCGATTAATCGTTCTGTGATATTGTTGGGGGTACTGTCGGCGATTAGCGTGCCGCTGTTGATCGCCAGTCAATTTATCCCCGCGTTGCGCTTGTGGGCGGGCTTGGCGTGGGGCGCGTATGCCCTGTTTTATCTCAGTCGCATCAGCCTGATGAACAAGATCAGCGATAATAGCCAGCGCATGGTGGATGTGTTAGGGCGCGTCATCCGCGTGATGGATTACATCGAGACGACCAACACTGCACAACAGCCGAACCTGACGCGCTTCGTCGCGCCGATTGTGCAGGAGCGTCCATCGCAGGTGTTGAAGCGGCTCAATCGGGCGATGGGGGCGGTCAACCTGCGCGGCAACTTAATCCTGTGGTTGGCGGTCAACGCGCTGATTCCGTGGGATATGTTCTTCCTGCGCCGCTTGCAGATTGTCCGTAATGAGATGGGCGCACAACTGCCGCGGTGGTTGTCGATCTGGTATGACCTTGAGGCTTTATCATCGCTGGCGAATTACGGCGATCTCACGCCGCAGGCGACCTTGCCCACCCTACACGATGACCCGCAGGCGACGGTCTTCGCGACTTTGAACGTCGGGCATCCGCTGATTAACACTGGCGAGCGCGTGACCAACAGCTTCGCGTTCGATCAGTTGGGCGAAGTCGTGATTATCACGGGGAGTAATATGTCTGGCAAGAGTTCGTTCTTGCGGACGTTGGGCGTGAATCTGGCGGTGGCGTATGCGGGGGGTTATGTGCTGGCGGATACCTTCACGGCGCGGACGTTGCGCCTGTTCACCGCGATTCGCATCACGGATTCTTTGAACGATGGTATTTCGTACTTCTATGCTGAGGTCAAGCGTCTGCGTGCCCTGCTGGATGAACTGAATCGCGAAGATGAGGCCGACGATTTGCCCTTGTTCTTCTTGATTGATGAGATTTTCAAGGGGACGAACAATCGCGAGCGTTTGATCGGGGCGGCATCGTATGTGAAAGAAGTCGTGGGCAAATATGGCGTGGGCTTCATCGCCACGCACGATCTCGAGCTGACCGCCCTCTCCGAGAATTACCCGCAGGTGACCAACTATCACTTCCGCGAGCATGTAGAAAACGGGCGCATGGTGTTTGATTATACGCTCCGCGATGGCGCGTCGCCGACGACGAACGCGCTGAAGATCATGCGCTTAGAAGGCTTGCCGGTCGATGAGCAGTCTGTCCCGCGCACGTAGAACTCACACGAGAACGCCCCGATCTACACGAGCAATCGGGGCGTTTTTGATGCGGTGCTAGCTGTTAGACGCAGTAGCGATGCTCAGTCGCCGGCGGGGGCGGGTTCGCTATCCAGCACTTGCAGGGTGTCCTCGCGCGCTTCTAGCCAGTGGATGGTACTCATAGCCGCGCTGACTCCTTGCCCGACGCTGGTCGCCACCTGTCGCCAGATTTCATCTTGAATTTCGCCCGCGGCGAACACGCCGTCAACGTTGGTGTGATAGCGATCGTCGGTGATGACGTAGCCGTTGTCGTTCATCGCGATCTGATCGCCGAAGACTTTGCTATTCGGGATATGCCCGATGAAGATGAACACGCCATCGGTAGGCTTATCATAGGTGTGATCGTCAGCCTTGTTGTAGATTGTCACGCCGCTGACCACGCCGTTTTCGTCGGCGCGAATCTCTTTGACTTCGCTATTCCAGATGAAGCTGATCTTCTCGTTATTGAAAGCGCGGTTTTGCAAAGACACGCCGGCGCGCAATTGATCGCGGCGGTGGATAATCTCGACTTTGTTGGCGAAGCGCGTCAGGAACAGGGCTTCTTCTAGCGCGGAGTCACCGCCGCCGACGACGACAATATCTTTGCCACGGAAGAAGAAGCCGTCACAGGTGCCGCAGTAGCTCACGCCGGAGCCGGTATAATCGGCTTCGCCGGGGATATTGAGCTTACGCGGATCGGCACCGATGGTGATGATGACGGTATCGGCGGAATAGGTCTCTTGCATGGTGGTGACGGTGAAGGGGGATCCCTGCGTGAAGTCGACATCGGTCACCATGTCAAAGACATAGCTCGCGCCGAAGTGTTCGCTGTGTTCCTTCATCTTGTTGACCAGTTCGCCACCGTCGAGATGCTTAAAACCGGGATAATTTTCAATCTCGTGGGTGATAGCGACTTGCCCGCCCAGTTGATTGCCGGCGATCACAACCGGATTGAGTTGGGCACGGGCGGTATAGAGGGCGGCGGCCATCCCAGCGGGGCCTGAACCGATAATGACAACGCGTTCTTTCTTCATGGTAAGGTTTACCTTCCTACCTGTTCATCAGCAAATTAATCAATCGGGGGATCTACGAATGAGCGGGCGCGATGAGCGCGGTCACTCCCCATCACCTGCAACACGATCGACTGTGGGCAGGTCTTCGTCTAGTTCCGCTTTTAAAACGGCAACGAGGGCGTAGAATTCCTCACGACAGTCGCCCCAGTATTTCATGTGTTCTTTGAGTTCGGGCAACACATCGTCGAGGCTGGCGCCGTTCGCCACTTGTTCTGCTAGAGCCGCTAATTGCTCGCAATGTTCGTTACAATCCATTGCGATAATTTCTTCGTTGGCGCTCGCATTTTCAACAAAGTTAAGCAAGGATGCCAAGTTCTTTGCGCGGTCTGTTTGTTCTGCCATGAGGTCACTCGCTCCTTCACATCTTCTTTTTATAGACGTACCCACCGCATGGGGTCTTACGTTGCTCGTTAGACCGCGAATGCGGCTCGTCGTCTGCGGTCACAATTATGGGACGCATTGCACAGGCGCGGCTTTACGTGCCCTGTTGCAAAATGGGACATTTGTCATTATTTGCCGACATGCGGGTAAGATCACGCCGGTGATGCCGGTCTTACCCGCGTGAGCGCAACCCCCGCGCCGATCACATCGCGGTTAAGCCGCCATCGACGGCGAAAGCGACGCCGTTGACGAACGAGGCTTTATCCGATGCCAGCCAGAGAATGCTCTCGGCGACTTCTTCGGGGCGACCCATGCGCCGCATCGGGCTAGCGACCTGTACGCCACGTTCTAGACGTTCATCGTCTTCGACCATCTCCGTGACCATCGGCGTGTTGATGAAGGATGGGCAGATGGCGTTGACGCGCACGCTGTTGGTCGCCAGTTCTAGGGCGGCGGATTTGGTCATGCCGACGACGGCGTGTTTGCTAGCGGCATAGATCGCATTGCCCCGAAAGCCGACCAGACCGGCAATCGAGGCGATATTGACGATACTGCCGCCGCCACTGCGGATCAGCGCGGGGATTTCGTACTTCATGCACCACCACACGCCTTTGACGTTGACCTGCATCACGCGGTCGAAGGTCTCTTCGTCGGCTTCGTGCAGGGCCCCCATCGCGCCGCCCACGCCCGCGTTATTGACGGCGATGTGCAAGCCGCCGAACTGCGCGACGGCGGCATCGATCATATCGCGCACTTCGTCTTCGCTCCCGACATCGGCGGTGATGTAGCTGGCAGTGCCGCCGACGGATGTGATCGTGTGGACGGTATCGCTCCCGGCATCGGCATCAATATCAGCGATCATGACTTTCGCACCCGCTTGAGCAAAGGCGATAGCGGTCGTCCGCCCGATGCCCTGACTGCCGCCGGTGATTAAAACGACTTTATCTTCGTACACCTTAGTTTTCCTTTGGTTCGTATGTGTTCTGGATTGCGACGAGATCGAGCGAGGTGCGCCCGCCTCAGTCAACTTCTTGAATAGCGACGCTTTTCATGTGCGGTTCGATCTGGTCGGACTTGCCGAAATTATTGCCGGGCTGGTAGCGCGTGTAAGTCGCGGAGGACATCGCCCATTTGAGGGCGTAGATCATATCATCGCTATTGCGATAATGCGCGAGGAAGCCCGCGACGAAGGCATCCTTCACGCCGCCGGTGGTGCCGCCCGTGCGCTCTTCGTCGATCGGCGGCATATGGGCGATCCAGCCGTTTGTATCGTTCAAAATCAGCCCGTAGTCGATGTGTTCTTCGCGCACGAGGACGAGATTGCCGCCACTGCGTTGGCTCATCTTCTTGGCGGAGTAGATGATATCTTCGGTATTGCGTACCGGATAATTGAAGTAGGCTTCCAGTTCGGTGGTACGCACGACGACGATATTGGGCTTCGCCTTCAAGCCGATTTCCAGCGCGATGCCATCCGCCGCGAGGACGGTTTTGCCGCCGCGCTCTTTGATGAGGCGAATCAGGTTGGCGTAGGTATCGACGGGAATACCGTGGGGCATCGCCCCGCTGAAGCAGACGGTATCGCCCTCCTCGTAGATTTCGAGCAGGTCGCGCTCGATGAAGGTAACGTCGTCTTTGTCGTCAGTGTAGTTGTGGCTCTCTTCGATGATTTTGGTCTCATGGTGATTGCCGGTATCGTAGATCGTGATGTTACTGCGCGTGACCCCTTCGCGCCGGAGCAAGGTTGTCGGCATCGGTTCGGCGGTAATCAGGGCTTCGTAGGCTTTCGCGGTGGCATCGGTGCCGATCATGACGAAGGCGTGGGTATCGACCGCCATGCTGTGGAGCGCGCGCGATATGTTGACCCCGCGCCCGCCGGGATCGAGGCGCGTTTGCTCGGAAACGGTGTTACGGTAGCCTTCTGCGAGGTGATGAACAAAGAGCGTGCGATCGAGTGATGGATTCAGGGTGACCGTAATAATCTTACTCACAAATGTCTCTCCTCAAAGAGTACGTTGGTTGATGGTCGCGCATGATGCTGTTGCACACTTAGCTTGAATCTATTATATATGATGTGCGCGAGCTATTCCGATGTGTCGATCGGGCTGACTTGCGGGTAGGCTTTGAGCGCGTCGATGAACAGATCACGATAGGCGAGCGCGTCGCTCTGCTGTAGCCCCTCAAAGCGCAGGGATAGCACGGGTTCGGTATTGCTCTGGCGCACGATGCCCCAGCCCTGATCGAACTGCACGCGCACGCCATCGACGGTGACGACATCGTAGCCCTGTGCGGTCATGTGGGCTTGGATGCCGGCGATCACTGTCGCTTTCTGGTCATCGGGGCAATGCGGGCGATATTCCGGTGTGCTGTAATAAGTGGGCAGGGTGGCGTTGAGCGCGGAGAGCGCTTGGTCGCTGGCGGCGAGCAATTGTAGGATGCGTCCGGTGGCGAAGAAGGCATCGTCGAAGCCGAAGTAATCTTCGCCGAAGAACATATGCCCGCTCATCTCGCCACCGAGCAGGGCGTTTTTCTCGCGCATGCGCTCCTTCACCAGCGAATGTCCACTCGCCGCCATGTAGGGCGTGCCACCGGCGGCAGTGACCGCATCGAAGACCGTCTGCGAGGACAGCACATCAGCGACGACCGCCGCTTGTGGTTGGCGTTGGAGCATATCCTGTGCGAGCAGGGCGAGGATGCGATCAGCCGCGATTAACTCGCCGCGCTCATCGACCACGCCGACGCGATCGGCATCGCCATCGTAGCCGAAGCCGATATCGGCCCCGATCGCCCGCACTTTTTCGCCTAGCTGGTGCATATTCTGGGGTTTTTGCGGGTCGGGCTGGTGATTGGGATAATTGCCATCGGGATGGACGTTGATGCCGTTAGCATCCTGCCCCCATAGCTCAAGCAAGCGCGGGATGAACACGCCTGCCGTGCCGTTGCCGGGGTCGAAGGCGACGCGGAAGCGGCGGTCGATAGTGATGCGTGCTGTGATGTCCTGAATATACTGGCTGTAGGCGCTGGTGTTCTGCTGGTATTCGCCCTTGCCGTGCATCAGGTTCGCGTCTGTGATCAGCTTGTAGATCAGCTGTAGATCGCGCCCGAAGATCGTGCGCCCGCCGACACTGAGCTTGAAGCCGTTGTATTCCGGCGTGAGATGACTACCGGTAATCATCACACCGCCGCAATCACCGGCATTGACCGCGTGCCAGTAGACCAGCGGCGTGCTGACCAAGCCGACATCGATCACGTCAATGCCGGCGCGCCGCAAGCCGTCCATCAGCACGGTTTGTAAGTCATAGGATGTGTAGCGGTTATCGCGCCCGATGATCGCCTGTGTGATCTGATGATGCCGATAGAAGAACGTGCCGATGCCCTGCCCGATGGCGAAGGCGGCATCCTTGGTCAACACGGCATCATCGCCGCTGGCGACACCGCGAATATCATATTTTTTGAAGATTGCAGGATTTACATATGCCATGTGTATCCTCGTTATATCTGTCCAGTATCGTCCTGCATTATAGCGGATGTGCTATCAATGCGCGATGTAATGTCGTGCCTGAGCAATCGCTTAAAATGCGGCGCTGGCTTTTTCGATTGCGGCTAGATGCGATACAATATGCACTAGACTGGACTCATGACACAAGCGACAGATAGCCTATGCCCCAACCATTAATCGATCTCGGTGGTGATCCGCAACAGCCCACTTTGCACCTGGCGCTGGCAAACGGTTTCGTCCCGCAGACTTATTTACCGCTCTTACGTCCCTTGCGCGATGAGTATCACGCGGTCTGTTTGCTACCGCGCGCGCTGTGGGGCGCTGGCGACCCGCCGCCCGTCACGCCGGAACAGACGTGGCAAGTCCTCGCTGACGATCTGGTGGCGGGGTTCGCGCAGTATGATTTACAGGACGTGATCGCGATCGGGCATTCCTTCGGCGGGATTGCGTCATTGCTCGCGGTTTTGAAAGACCCGTCACGCTTCAAAGCCTTGATTTTGCTCGACCCGACGATTCTCAGCGCGGAGATTTGCGAGCAGATGCGCGCCGCACAAGCCTGGGGAACTGCTGACCAGCACCCACTCGCCCAGCTTGCCCTGCGCCGCCGCGCACACTTCGCGAGCGTCGAGAACGCCTACGAGCGCTTCCGTGGGAAGCGACTGTTCGCGGATTGGCCCGATGAGGCTGTGCGCCTTTACGCGCAACACGGTACCCAGCCCTGCGCCGACGGTGACGGTCGCTGTTTAACGTGGTCGCCAGCGTGGGAAGCGTTCTACTTCATGACGGGCTACGTCGATATTTGGCAGGATGTGCCGCGCCTCGCCGATGTTGATGTGCCGATGCTGTTCCTCGCCGGTGCTGAGAGCGACACGTATCTGCCGGCATCGGCGGCGAAAGTGCGCGATCTCGTGCCGAATGCGACCCACATGAGCATCGCGGGTTACGGGCATCTGTTCCCGCAGGCGGCACCCGAGCAAACAGCAAGCGTGATACAGACATGGCTACAGCAATTGTGAGGGCGCGATTGCAGACGAGATTCGTACAGATCTTAATGTTCGTTAACGTATCTTGCGTTATACTAACTGTAGAAGCGGTTTTCAAAGTATTTTCTAACGCCAATCCTAACCAAGACTACATGCAATAATTGGTGTATCATGGGTTATAATGTGGCGGATAAACTAATTTCAGGCAGAGACAAGTGATCAGTAGGGAAAATTTATGGCTTCTGTGCCTCGCATACTAACAGTAGACCCCTATGGGAACATTCCAGCACAAATTCGTGCCGCGTTCGAGTTGATGGATCGCTATGTGACACAGATCGACGTGCCGAGTGCGACCGTCGCGCTTGAGGAATTCGAGCGGGGGGGGATTGATGTAGTGATCGCCGCGTGGGAAGCGGGCGACGATATGCAAGGATGGGAACTCGTCGGTCGTCTGCGTGAAATCGACGCTAGCGTGAACGTGATTTTGCTGGGGAATTATGGCGATATGGACATGGACGAGGAGACGCTCGAACAGTCGCCTTTCATCTATTTGCGCCGCCCCTTCGATATTCCGCAGTTACTGCGCGTGTTAAAAGCCGCGCTGGATGATGACGACATCTTCGAGGCGATGCGCCCGCCGGTGACGGCTGGTGTGCAGAGCATCCCCGACATGGGACCCGTGCCGAAGATCAACGAAGAGCGCGCGGCAGAGATCGTGGATGAACTGAACCGCGATGTGAACCCGATTGCGACGATCCTCGCCACGCGCGAGGGCGAGACGGTGATCGAACAGGGGATGACGAGCGACATCGACACGCGCGACCTTGCGCGGACAGTTGTCCATGCTATCCTCGCCAACATCGACCTGCGCGACTTTGCCGGTGGCGATACATCCGCGATGCAGTTCTTCGATGGCGATGATTACGATATTTTCTTATTGTCGGTTGGCTTGCATCACTTCTTGATTTTGATTTTCGACGGCACGAGCGGGACGCGCATGTTAGGGCCGGTCAACAATTATGGGCGTAAGCGCGTGCGCGAACTGACCGAAGTTCTCGGCGCACACGCTTGGATTATGCAACGTCGTCGCACGGACACGGACGACGTTTTGCGCCGGTCGCAACCGCGCACGGCGACGCAAGAGCAAGCGAAGCCACTCGCCCGCGCTCAGATCACCAGCGAAGTGCCAGCGGTGACCGACGACGATGAGACGGAACTGATGGAAGTCGAGGCGATCGAGCTTGAGTCGAACTTGCCGAGGCTGGAGGCGATCGCTGATGATGAGTTCGACATAGACGCGTTGTTTGCGGATGGTGACGACGACAGCGGCGAAGACCTCTTCAGCCTGGATGCGCTGGAAGGACTCGCCGGTGATTTTGACGCTGGCGACGGCTCGACAATCGACTGGTCGCAAGCCGAGCAACTGGGCTTGATCGGCGACGATTGAGCGCGACAGCGACGACAAGCCAAGCAACAGCACGCAAACGGGGGGGTCATGTGACCCCCCGTTTTTGCGTGGGCGCTCATGCGTCTGCTTGGTGTGGCTCGGCAGAGAGCAGGGTTTTGCTCTGTGGCAGGTAATAGGCGCAATAGTGCCGCCCATGTATGAAAGCAGTCACCTGTGTGGCGCTGAGGCGCATCGTCACGCTGTTGATCGTCAGCGTATGATAGACCGTGCGCCCCTGCTTCTGCTCGATGATCGCCATGCCACAGGTCATCTTGACTTTGCCCGCTTTGGCATCGGCTTTGAGCAGGGGGCTGATGTTGCCTTCATTTTGCAAGAGGACGAAGGGCAATGCCATCAGCACGCAGACGATCGCAAAGACCACCCACAGCGCACGCTCGCCCGTCACGAAGGCGATCACGCCGAGGATACCACCGATCAACAGCAGGTGACCGACGACCACCCCCACCACCAGCAGGTTAGGCTCAGCCGGTTTGAACTTGTCGCGCTGGGCTTCGCTCATCGTGCCTGCGCGGTTCGCCTGTAGATCGCCGGTGGTGAATTTCAGCTGTTGCATGATCTGCAATTGGGACATCAGAGTCTTCTCATTTCTATGCTACAGTCGTATCAATAGCCGACGACTTGCCCATCTTTGCGCGGTTCACTACCGCCGAAGAGCACGCCGGTTTCTGCATCGCGGTGGATAATCTGCCCGGCACCGAAGAGCGCCCGCCCCCGCCCCCGAATCGGACGCACCTTATGCCCGTAGCTGGCTAGATCCGCCATCGTCTGCACGGGGATACCTTCTTCGAGCGCGAGGACGCTATCGGGCGTGCCGGCTGTCAGGCACCAGCGCGGGCGATTGAGCGCGTCCTGCGGGTTCAGATCATCGTCGATCAAGCCGTTGACGACCTGAAAGTGGCCCTGCGGTTGCATGAAGCCGCCCATGATGCCGAAGGGCGCGACGAGGTCGCCATCTTTCGCCAACATACCGGGGATGATCGTGTGATAGGGACGCTTGCCGCCGGCTAGTGCGTTGGGATGATCGCGCTCTAGCACGAAGTTCGCGCCGCGATTCTGCAAGAATACGCCGTAGCCTTCAGCGACGATGCCACTACCGAAGCCCATGTACAGGCTGTTGATGAACGAGCAGGCGTTGCCCGCGCCATCGACCACGCACAGATAAATCGTGTCGCTGGTATCGTGGGGCGTGCCATAGCTCGGCGGTTGCATCGCTGAGTGTGGGCTGACGAGTGCGCGCCGCTCGGTGGCATAGCCGTTGCTGAGCAAGAAATCGAGCGGTGCCGGGTTGGTGGCGGGGTCAGCGATATACTGCCGCGCATCAGCGAAAGCGAGCCGCATCGCCTCGACCATCAGGTGCAGTTTTTCCGGCGAATCCCATGCCATCTCGCCCAAGTCCCAGCCATCAGCGATGTTGAGCGCGATCAATGCCGCCAGCCCCTGCCCATTCGGCGGATGCTCCAGCACTTGATAGCCGCGATAATCGACGCTGAGCGGGTCGCCCCATGTCGATGTATGGTGCTTGAGGTCATCGTGCGTCATGACACTGCCCTGCGCCTGCAAGGTCTTGACGATGGCATCGGCAATATCGCCCTCATAGAAGGCATCCGCCCCCCCTTCGGCAACGGTGCGGAACGTCCGCGCTAGCCCCGGCAAGGTGATGATCTCACCGGTGCGCGGGGTGCGCCCGTTGGGCACATAGTCCGCGGTGTTGGGCTTGCTCAGCAAGAAATCGCGCGCGCGATCACTGCCCCAGAACGCGCCGAAAACCGGCGACACGGCATAGCCCGTCTCGGCGTGGTGGATCGCGTCTGCTAGCACGTCTGCCAGCGACATCGTGCCGTGTCGCGTCAGCAGGTCTTCCCAGCCCCGCGCCGCCCCCGGCACTGTCACCGCGTGCGGCGAGCGTTCTGGCAAAGTGCCGGTGATGCCTGCATCTGCCAGATGATCGATGCTGAGGGCTTGCGGCGCACGTCCCGACCCGTTGAGGGCGCTGACTTGTTTGCTGGTCGCGTTGTAATAGAGCGCGAAGCAATCGCCGCCGATGCCGGTACTCGCCGGTGCAGTCACGTTCATCACTGCCGCGGCCGCAATCGCCGCATCAGCCGCGTTGCCGCCAGCCATCAGAATGCGTAAGCCTGCTTGTGCCGCCAGCGGGTTACTCGCACCGACCATCCCACGGCGGGCGACAACCATGCTCCGCCGTGAGGCAAAATCAAAATTCATCTCTCGCATAAAAAAATACTTTCGTGTGCTTGGATACAATTATTTGTGGCTCTTTGGGATGTCGCGTGGTTTTTGTTGCAGGGGCTTTGCCCCCACACCCCCACAAGGAACTGTCGTTCCTTGACCTTGTTCATTTTGGCGTTCCCTTTTTTCAAAAAGGGGACAAAAAGAGCTTGACCACGCAAGATACGAAAGACCCTTATTTGCGAACAGAGCGATGTGAGCCAAAATCCGCGGATTTTGGCTGATATGCTTGCGGAATTATACGCCCAACTGTGGTGCTAGCGAGCGTGCGACGAACTCACTTGTTGACGCGGGTGATGTACTCGCCATCGTCAAGATTGACCTTAATCACGTCGCCCACGTTGATGAACATCGGCGCTTGTAGCGTGTGTCCAGTCTCGATGGTCACGCCCTTCTGCGGGTTATTGGCGCGGTCGCCAGCGACGGCGTTTTCGACTTCGATCACCTCGTATTGCTCGGTCGTGGGCAATTCATAATCGATCACTTCGCCATCGTAGCTGTTGAGCTTCAGTTGCATATTCTCTTTCAGCCACTTCATATCATTAGCGAACACATCAACTGAGAGTTGCGGTTGTTCGTAGGTTTCTAAGTCCATGAAGGTCAAGAAGGTGCCGTCTTCGTAGAGATACTGCACCTTGCGCCCTTCGACGCGGATGTCGTCGATCTTCGCGCCGCTGTTGTAGGTCCTTTGTGTGGTCGATCCGGTGCGTAGGTTACGCACAGTCACGCGGATGGTCGCGCCGCCACGGGCGGTCTTGTTGTGGCTATAGTCGGTCACTTTATACAGCTGACCGTCCTCGGTGTAGGTCGTCCCTTTGCGTAATTGATTGCTATCAATCATCGTCGCATCTCTCCATACTCTATAATTATCGATCTTTGGGGTACACTGATGGCGAAAGTATAGGCGAGAATAGCCCAAAAACGTAGGGGCTTTAAGCGCATGCGAATCAAAAAACGCCCCGTGACGGAGCGTTTGTCATGAGGCGACGACCAGATTCGAACTGGTGTACAAGGCTTTGCAGGCCTCTGCCTAGCCACTCGGCCACGTCGCCATACCTTAGCAAGTATACCGGAGCAAGAGATACGACACAAGCCTTAAATCCCGCGCTGACGAACGCCCCCGCGTTCATCGTGTGCGTGGTGTGTGCGTGGCTCAGGCGTTCTCTCGCAGGGCGCTATCGTCCTGTGCTTTGTCGCTGGCGGTGCCGCCAAAGAATAAACGCCGTACCAACAGAAAAAACCCACTAATCAAGACCGCGACCGTCGCGACCTGTACCCGCGCCGGTTGTCGCCAGATGCGCCACAGCGTGACGGTTTCGGCTTCGCCGAGCAGGTCTTGCTTCAGTTGTCGCCGGAATTGTGGTGTCGGTTCGACTTCGGTCATCGAGTGATGCAATTGCTCCACCAGCTCGACCAGTTCCGTCGCTTCAGCACGGGACACCCCGTAGCGCACCCGTAGCACATCGACATTGGTCGGTTCGCCCTCGATCATCGCCTCCGTGACATCCGCGATGAGATTTTGCATTCTTACGTCCGTCATGGTCTCCTCTTTAACCTCTCTTGCGCGTTTTGGCCTTATCTGGTTCGAGATTGAGTTGTTGCAATTGCAATTCATCGCGCAGGGATAAGAGCGTGCGATGATAGAGCGATTTAATCGCCCCTTCGGTCTTATCCATGATCGCGCCGATTTCCGCGTTGGATTTTTGCTCGATGAATTTCAAAATCAGCAATTGTTGCCGATCAGCTGGTAAATGGCGGATCGCTTCGAGCAACATCTCTTGCTGTTCTGATGCTTCGGCTAGTTTATCGGGGGCTTCGCTCTGTAAGGTGTGAGCGATATAATTGTCGAGCGGGATAATCTTGCGCCGCCCATTATCACGGTGAAAATTCGCCACCAGATTATGAGCAATGCGATACAACCATGCCTGAAAGGGCACGCCTTTATCCACATAGCCGTCGATATGCGCCAATGCGCGATAGAACACCTTCGCCGTCAGGTCTTCGGCATCTTGCTGGTTGCCGGTGCGGTAGTAGATGTAATTGTAAATCTTCTTCAGATAGCGTTCATAAATCTCACCGAAGGCTTCTTTATTCTCCTTCGCGCGGGCGATTAGTTCGCTATCGGTCATCTCTTGATAATTCGGTTGTTCCGGCTTGCGGTTGAAGTTAAACACCGTGCCATGTCTTTCCTATTTGATCATCTCACCTATATAAACACAGGATAGCCGTAATCGTTGCGGGAGAGATCAGACGTTAACCCCTTATTCACACGCCATCCCTGCTATAATCAGCATATGCAGACCCGCTTGAACACGAGGGATACCCATCATGAGCGACTACACCACCGACGATTACATCCAGCAATTGCAAGACCCAAACCCCGACGTGCGCGCGTATGCCGCTTTTGTGCTGGGGCGTGCCCGTGATGAGCGCATCGTCGCGCCACTGATTACGGCGCTGGACGATGACAACGCTGATGTGCGCGTGCGCGTCGCTGAGGCACTGGGCACACGCGACGAAGCGCAGGTGATCGCGCCCCTTATCGCACGTCTGCGGCACGATGAGCAGGTGGACGTGCGCCGGATTGCGGCGCGCTCGCTGGGCTATATTGAGACCGCGCAGGCGGTGCCGGCACTCGTCGCGGCACTGGCGGACGACGCGCAGGAAGTACGCTCGCAAGCGGCGGAGTCGCTGGGGATGATCGCCGATGATGCCGCCGCCACGCCCTTGATAGAGGCGTTTTTGCACGATGACGATGCCACCGTGCGCCACTTCGCCCAGCAGAGCTTGCAGACGACGGCAACGACCGCCGTCGCCGAGGCACTGGCGGATGCCTTGCAAGCGCAGGATGATCCGGTCTTGATCTGCGAATTGATCGAGACGGTCGTGTTGATCGGCAAGGCGCACGCCGCGACCACTTTGCCAGCTGTCGCGCCCTATCGCCAGCATGACGAAGATGCTGTGCAACAGATGGCGGCGTGGGCACACAACATCCTCAGCGCGTGATAGATGCTCATCCTTGCACAGACGCGCAGACGGTAGCACACTACAAGCAATCACAGGTAGGAGCAAGTGCATATGAACAAGATGCGAATAAGGCGGGTGTGGGTCGCAATCATGATAAACGTCTTGATGGTCACTGCCGCCGCACAGGATGCGACAGTGAGCTTGAGACCCGTACACACGCTCGTCGGTCATGAGGCGGCTGTCCACACGATCGCCTATAACGATGATGGCACGCAGGTGGTCACCGGCGGTGCTGATGCGACGGTGCGCGTGTGGGATACGACGGATGGGGCTTTATTACAAACGCTGGCGGGTCACACGGATACGGTGCGAACAGTCGCTTTTAGCCCGGATGGGCGCGTGATCGCCTCTGCTAGCGTTGATGAGACCTTACGGCTCTGGTCAACCGAGACGGGCTTGGAATTTGGCACGCTGGCGCTCGATAAGAACGCCCTGCCGTATTTCGCCTATAGCCCCGATGGGAGCGAGTTGACAGTCGTCAACGATGGGGTGATGGTGCTGGTTTACGACATGGCGACCTTCGACCTGAAGTTCACGCTGGAGGGGCATAAAGAACCGGTCATCGACGTGCGCTATAGCCCAGACGGGGCGACGATTATCACGGTGGCGGGCGATATGATTGTGCGCTGGTCACGCGAGACGGGCGAGCAACTCGGCACGATAGACGTGAGTCCGGCGTATACGGCGACCTATAGCCCGAACGCGAGTCTGCTCGCCATCGGGCTTGATCCGGCGCAGGTGCTGGTGTGGGATTTAGAGCAGGCGCAAGAAGTGACGCGCTTCGACAGCCCCAGCAACGGGCTATCGACACTCGCTTACTACGACGACAATATTCTGGCACTTGGGGGCTGTGGCGAGCGCAATCGTCAGCTATGCGTCGTCGGTGAGATTAGCTTCTGGGATATTGAGACGAGCGCCCCACTGGTCACGGTCGATGCTCATGAGAATACGGTACATGCGCTGGCATTCCATCCCGAAGCTGTACAAATGGCATCCGCCAGCGCCGATAACACCGCGATCTTGTGGTCACTGGCGCATGCAGATGAACAGTAGACCGCCCTCAGTCGAAATGGATTAGGATGTCATCGAGCGCTTTCTTCTCGATGACGGGGACGGTCGCGGTCTCTGCTGGATAGCCAACGGCGATGACCATCGTCGCCCGTTCGTTATCGGGGCGCTCTAAAATCTCGCTCAAGAAGCGCATCGGGCTGGGGGTGTGCGTCAGCGTTGCCAAGCCAGCTTGATGCAAGCTCGCCAGTAGTAAGCCAGTGGCGATGCCGACTGATTCATCGACGTAGTAGTGTTTACTGCGCTCGCCGGTGGCGGTGATGCCGTAGGACTGCTTGAAAACGACGATCAGATGCGCGGCATCTTCGAG
Source organism: Anaerolineae bacterium (assembly GCA_034437755.1). GTDB lineage: Bacteria > Chloroflexota > Anaerolineae > Aggregatilineales > Phototrophicaceae > JAUZRW01. Next base: position 22,158 of record DAOTTV010000150.1, read on the forward strand.
GTGTGGCTTGTGCCACGTCGTCCCCAGATGCGCGAGATCGGCGAGCCATTCGTCGGACATGCGCCGTTCGTAGTTCTCTCTTTCTTCGGCTTCGGCGGCGGCGCGGATTTTCGCTTTTAGGGCCGGGTTGCTAACGACAACGAACGTCCACGGTTGTTTATTCGCGCCACTGGGGGCGGTGCCGGCGGTTGCGATCGCGGCGCGAATCAGGTCAATCGGCACGGGGTCGGGCGCATAATCGCGCACAGTGCGGCGGGTACGCATCGACTCAAGAAAGGCTTGGGCGCGGCGGCGTTGTTCGTCTAGGGGCAAGCGTTGGAATTGCAGGATAAAGCCTTCGTCGTGTGTCATAACAGCTTGGTCTCCTCACTCATTCTAGCAGTGAGGGGTAACTACTCAGCCCTCACTCTAAAGCTTCAAATACGTTTAGCATCTATCATAACGGGTTCTCGATATTCAGGCATATCGGCTTTTGCGCTATTATAGGGTGGAACACCATCATCAAGCACACGATCCAGTACAGGCGAGCAACCCGACTATGAACGAAACCCGCGCCATCATCGAACGTATCCGCCGCATCAATCAACATACAATGTACGTCGAAATTGCGGTCGAGTCGCGTGCGTTACAACAGCTGAAGCCGGGCGAATCGCTCCTCGTGCGTTTGCTTGCATCAGAGCCGATGCGCGAACCTTACGACCCGTACCTGCGCGAGCAGTGGTTCCCCGCCGGTTTGACGGGCGACCAGCGCATCCTTGTGGAGCGTGCGTATAGCGCTCGCTATCGCCCCCAGCAAGTGCTGAGCGTGATCGGGCCTGTCGGTCACCCCTATCGCTTTCGCAAGTCTCTGCGTAACGTGCTACTGGTCGCTTACGACGCGCCGCCCTTCGCCCTCACGAGCATGATTAGCCAACTCCTGCACAATCACATCAGCGTGACGCTGGTGCTGTTGGGGTCAGCGCGTCAGTATCAGACCCAGCATCTCTCGGCAGAAGTCGAAGTGATACAGGGCGACGACAAGCTGACGTGGAACGATCAGGTGATGACGCTGGGCTGGGCGGATCAGATTTTCGTGGTGGCGGCGCAGAATGAAGAATTGGTGCGCTTCGCCGAAGTTGTCCAGCGCGTGCGTGACTTACGCGCCGATGTCCCCGCGAATTACCTGTTCGGCGTGTTTCGTCCGCTGTTGCCGTGCGGGGTGGGCGCGTGTAGCGCGTGTATGTTGCGCGTGGATGGCGATCTTGTGGCGGCATGTAGCAAAGGCCCTGCCTTCGACCTGACCACAGTGAAATTACCGTTTTAATCATGGCTGATCTCTATACTGATACGTCTTCTGCACTCATCCAGCGTTTACAAGCCTTTCGTCGGGCACAGAGCGCGCAAACCCTGCACCATCAGCGCACGCGCTGGACATATTACGCCGTCGGTGATCCACAGGCAGAAGCCCTCTTGCTATTGCACGGGGGCGGTGCCGATGCTGAGGCGATGTTCCCGTATATCGACCGCCTCGCGCGTGATTTCTACGTGATCGCGCCTAATGTGCCGCCGCACCTGCGCCAGCTGGACGAAGCGATTTTCGGTCTGCGGGCGCTCCTCGCTTACGAGAAGATCAACCGCACGAGCGTGGTCGGCTTGGCGTTCGGGGCGGCGCTGGCACAGATGTTCATCCGACGCTTCACGCCGATGGTGCTTGATCTGGTTATCAGCCACAGCGTGATCCCGAGCCAGCACCTGCTGGAATACACCAATATGCAACGGGCGTTGATTGCGTTTTATCCTGCGCCGCTGATGAACTGGTTTTCGCGCCGTGCTTATCGGCGGATGCTGGCGCAGAGTACGACACCTGCGCCGGTCGATACCCGCGCCTTCTGGCAGGCGTACTTCACCGAAGCCTTGCAGACGCGCATCGGCAAGCGGCATACGCTGGCACGCTCGCGCATCATGGCGGATTATCACCGCATCAACGAGTTCAGCGCGAAAGATTTGAACGAATGGTACGGCGATATGCTCCTGATCGAGAGCAGTCAGGATGATGTCATCATGGCGGGCGATCGCGGCGCGATCAAGGGGATGTATCCGCGGGCATTTGTGCAGACCTTGTGGGGCTATGACCATCTCGCGCCGATCCTCGCCGCCGATGAACTGGCGCAGAGCATCGCGAAGTTCTTGCTGAAAGCGGACTTGAATGCCCCGGCCTGAGTCGCTCCAGCCCATGCGCGTGACGTGGCAACTGTGGGATGCGCTCTGGCATCCGGCTCGCCGCCATCCGCTCTTTCAGCGTCTGCGCGATGCCCCGCCACCGAAGCGCAGCGCACAGGTATGGCTGGCGGGCGGGCTTATTGGCGGCATCCTGCTGGTGAGCGTCGCCCGCGGCGGGTTAACGCTCGTGGTGGTCGCGGGCGGGCTGGCACTCGGCAGTACGCTGATTGGCGAACGGCAAGCACAGGCGATCAGCGGCGAGATTGCACAGATGCACGCCGATGGTCGCTATGACCTGCTGGCGATCAGTCCGCTTGCGGGATCGGGGGCGATGTGGGGCGTGGCACAAGGTTATGTCCACCGCTACGACGACATCCGCCGTATCGGGCGTGTGACGCGCTGGTTGGCGCTGTTCGGTCTCGGGTTGCTGGTGCTGGCTGTCCTTGCTGACTGGCTGATAGGCGCGTCGGGACAGTTGTCAGTCGCGCTCTTGCCGATCATCGGCGGCAGTGTGCTAATCGGGTTGGACTATCGGCAAATGCTGGTGACGGCGGTGCTGGTCGGTCTACTCATCCCGACGTGGCGCATGTCCGCGACGACGACGCGCCTGCTCACGTCGCTGGCGTTCGTCAGCCTGCAAGCGGTGACCTATAGCCTGCTGGCGGTGTTCTATGCCTTTGTGCGCCTGATCCTGCTGGCGACCATCGCGCCGCCGCTGGCGAACGGGATCGCGCTTGTGCTGGGGCTGGGGGCTTATTATCTGGCGCGTGATCTGATGCTGACGGGCTTGCTGTGGGGGGTGCTGGTGCGCTGGCGCTAATCATAGCTGAGACTACGCAGACCATAAGTCACATTGCCCACGATCATCTCTATCGCGCAACGGTTATATCTCCGTTAAAATAGACAGGTATCAGTCAACCGAAGGTGACACATCCATGCGCGATTACACCAACAAGCTCGATTTACCCACGTATCATTTGATTATCCCGCACGCGCAAGCGCGTGATTATCGGGTGTTATTGGTGCGGGACGAGAACGGGTACTGGATGTTGCCGCATTTTCGATCGGCGTATGATAACTTCGCGATGGTCAGGCACATCAACGATTGGGTGTGGCAACAGTACGGCTTGTATGTCGTCACCCTGCGCTGTCTCGATGCGTATCATGAGGTGGAGACGGGCGAGCATCGCTTTTATGTGATGGACAACCTGCATCCTGAATGGCAAGCGTCGGAAGATATGGGCTGGTATCGGGAAGACGAAGTGAAAGTCGAGACCTTGCTTGACCCTTTGCAGAAAGAGATGATCCTGCGCTGGTTCGACTGGCGACATAGCGAATCATCGCTGAGGGTGCAGTGGATGCGGCGCGGGTGGTTCTCTGACGCGGGCTACTGGATGGTCGATCTGGCTGATCGTATGGCAATGGGCGGGATACAAACGGTGGAGCAGGAAGAAGTGTGGTCGCGCTCGTGTACGATGCGCCTCGCCACCGATGACGGGCTTCTCTATATGAAAGCTGTGCCGGAGATTTTGAATTATGAGCCGGTCGTGACGCGCGTCCTCTCGCTACGGTATCCGGGCTTCGTGCCGGATGTGCGGGCGGTACACGTCGAAAACGGATGGATGCTGACGCGCGACTTCGGCGGGCAGGCTTTGAGCCATTTCGATGATCTGGAAATCTGGAAGCGCGCGCTCCGCAATTATGCCGATATTCAAGTTGATCTGATCGGCAGTACACAATCGCTGGTGGCGCTGGGCGTGCCGGATCGCAATGTGGATTATCTCGCCTCGCAGATTGATCGGCTGATGGTACACCTACCTGACGATTTATCGGAACAAGAACGGCGCGATTTACGACGCATCAGCCCCGATCTGAAGTTGATGTGCTTCGACCTGACCGAACACAAAATCCCACTCTCCTTGACGCACGGCGACCTGTGGTCGGGCAATGTGCGCGTACATGAGGATGGCAGTAATCTCTTTTATGATTGGTCGGATGCGTCGGTCTCGCATCCCTTCTTCGACCTGCCCTTATTCCTCGCAGAAATCGACGCGATCATGCCCCAGCAACCGGATGCCAAGGCGCAATTGCTGGATGTCTACTTCAGCGCGTGGACGCGCTACGCGCCGAAGTCCACCCTGCGACAGGTCTACGCGATTGCCGAAGTGCTGGCGTATTTGCATCAGGCTTTGTTCTATCACACGCATATCTTGCCGCATATCGAAGCGGATGCCCGCTGGGAAATGGAGACGATGCTCTCGCCGCTGTTACGGCAGGTGCTAGCATCGGCGCGGGTGTATCGCCTGTGATGCCGTGCGTCCCGTTTATAGATAGCCCGTGCTGAGATTGATGATCACGCCCGCGAGCAAGTTCATCAGGAACGGCAGGGCGATCAGATAGGCGACTGTGCGCCGCTTGAACACGCCGAGAAACATCATCGTGCTTTTGACATCGACCATCGGCCCAAAGGACAGGAAGGCGACGATTGAGCCGACGGTGAAGGTGTTGACGAATGCCAGCGCGAGGAACGAATCGACCGTGCTACACACGCTGAGGATGAAGGCGAAGCCCTGCATCACCAGCACGCTGGTGAACGCGCCATCGCCCAGCGCGCGCATGGTCTCTTGCGAGATGAAGGTTTGCATGGCGGCGGCGAGCAAGCACCCCATCACGAGATAGCGCCCCATATCGAAAAATTCGTTGCTGGCGATGCTCAGTGCCTGCGGAATGCCGTGCTTGATGGTCGGGCGCGGCTCGGGGATGCTGTCGATTTCACTGCTATCGAGCAGACTGCTGGGCAGGAGGACATCGCTGGGCTTGCTGTTGAACGCGAAGATCATGCCGACGCTGATCGCCACCAGCGCGGTAATCACGAAGCGCGCAATGAACACCGTACCGAAGCCGAAGGCGATGAACGTGCTAGCAAACACGATCGGATTCATGAAGGGCGCGGCGAGTAAGAACGCAATGCCGACCGACATCGGCAAGCCTTTGGTGAAGAGGCGACGCGCCACTGGCACGACCCCACACTCGCACACGGGGAACACCAGCCCCAAAAACGCGCCGCCGATCACGCTCAGCAGGCGATTCTTGGGCATCCACGCGGTGATGTCTTGGGCGCGGATGAACACTTCGATGAAGCCTGATGTCAGCGCCCCCATCAGCAAGAAGGGAACGGCTTCGATGAAAATACCGAGAAAGCGCGTGCTAAACGTATTGAGTACGCTAGCTGGTGCGCGTCCACTGTTGAGGATGTTGACTAGCAAGAGCGCCGTGACGGCGATTGCCAGCGCGACGTATGCCAGCGGGCGGATACTCAAAGATGACTCGGGGCGGGCGGTCTCTGCTTGCATCGTTCGTCCTCACGCTTCTATTGACAACATGCGCCTAACTGTAGCAATCTGCGGGCGCAATTGCTAGACGCGCCTCGTCAGCGTCAGGACGATTGGCTCAGTTAATGGTGATTTTCCTCTTCTGGGGCGTGGTGGTCGTCGGCTTGGTCAAGCGTTGATAGAGCGCGAGCGTTTCATCAGCCATGCGCTCCGCCGAGAAGTGATCGGCAACCCGCGCCTCGCCCAGCAAGCCCATATGCCGCCGCAAGGTGCGATCGTTGAGCAGGTGACGCAGGGCACGCGCAATCGCGTCCGCGTCCTGTGCGGGGACGAGCAAGCCCGTCTCGCCATCTGCGACAATTTCTGGCAGGGCGCTGACCGCACTCGCGATCGTCGGCACGCGCCGACTCATGGCTTCGATCATCACGAGGCCGAAGCCTTCCCACAGGCTGGGCATCAGGAACACGTCGAAGGCGGTGATGTCCTGCTGAACGTCATCGCGCCAGCCTAAGAAATGCGTGCGATCCGCTAGATTGAGATCAGCGGCTTGCATGACGAGTGGCTGGTGCAGGTCGCCATCGCCGGCGATCACCAGATGCGCGTCGGGGTAATCGGGCGCAATCTGCGCGACAGCTTTGAGCGCGTCGGGGATGCCCTTCTGCTCGACAAGGCGACACGCCATCCCCAGCACGAGCGCCTCATCCGGTAAATTGAGTTCTGCGCGCAGGGCATGCCGTGCGTGCTGGATAGCTTCATCGCTGATCGGCTCGTATTCCAGACCATAGCGAATGACGGTCACTTTCTCTGGTGGCGCTTTCTCGACATCGACCACGAACTGCCGCAGAGCGTCTGAGATGACGATACACGCCGCATAGCCTGACCACAAGAAGCGTTGCGGCAGGTTAATGACGGGATGCTTGCGGAATTTGTCGTTGTTGTGGCGCGTGGTGATGATATAGGGCACGTTGGCTTGTTTGCCAGCTGGATAGCCGTAGACATCGGCATGAATCAGGTGGGTGTGCAGGATGTCGGGCGTTAAGCCGTTCAGCTTTTGTCGGATGCGCCGCACTAGCGTGATATCTATATCGTGATGGATGGTCAGGCGTTGTGCCGGAATCGCCCGCGCTTCGGCTTCGGCGATGAGCGCGTCCATCGGCGTATCCGGCTCGACTAGCACCAGCAGGTGCGCGTCTACGCCACGCTGACGGAGCGCCGTCAACAACATCAGCAGATGCCGTTCTGCGCCGCTGATGCGTGTGGCTTTGATGATGTGAACAACCTTCATACTCGCCTCTCATTTCTGTATGTGTGTGATCCCCAGCATAGCAGAGCGCGATAAAAGCACCGTTAGATTGTTTGGTGCTTTCGTATCTTGCATGGTCAAGCTCTTTTTGTTCCCTTTTTGAAAAAAGGGAACGCCAAAAATTTTTGCTTTTTTGAACGCATAGCGTTCAAAATGAACAAGGTCAAGGAACGATCGTTCCTTATGGGGGTGCGGGGGCAAAGCTCCGGCAACAAAACCCACGCGACATCCCAAAGAGCCGATTGTTTTACTGACACCAGAAGGCGCTACACTGCGTCTCGACACTTTCGAGCGTATCGACCCCCGGCAAGTTGCGGAAAGCGTCCTGGCTCAGCGTCGTGTTGCGATAATCCAGAAAGAGCTGGAATGAGCCGCCGTCGAACAAGACCATGCGCGAGAAATCGCGCGTACTGCGGGCGATCGGTTCGAGTGGCGTATCAAAGGGGACGACACCGGCGCGACGGGTGGCACGGGTATCGAAGAAGGCGACAGCTATCTCGGTATCGACGCGAATATCGCCGGCGATGCCCCCGCCGCCCTGCCCGGCATTGAGCGTCAGCGTCGCGGTATTGAGCAGGTTGATTTCGGTAAAGCGGGCGACGGCGGTCTCGACATCGGCGCAGTACGTCGGGCTATTTGCCGGCACTGAAACGGTGAACAGGTCGTTGCGTACCAGCAGATTGACGAGTGCCTGTGTCGAGCGATTGCACCGATACAGCGGATCGGTCAGATTCCAGTCGTTGGGGCGCATGATCTGACTGCCGTAGACCGCATCGGCGAGTAATTCGAGATCATGGCGAATGTCGCGGGCGATGGTGAAGGGCGTGCCCGGCACTGCGCCGAACCAGTTGCGCGGGCGATTCCCATCGCCGTATTCGGTCTCGGCGAGCAATTCTAGATCGAAGCGCAGGACAAGCGGCGTTTGCGGGTCGTCAATGTTGATTGTGCCGGCGTATCCTTCGGGGCGCGTGTTGGCGATGGCATCTGCCAGCGTGTTGATGTCGGTGCGGGCGTTGAGCAGGATAGTCGCCACGTCGCCATCGAACGCGCCGACCGTCTGATTCACGTCGGGCGTGGGCGTGGCAGTGGCGGGCGCGGGGGTGGGCGTTGTCGTGGCGGTGGCGGTCGGGCTGGGGGTGATGCTTGACGGGTCTTGGCGCGGGTCGGGCGCGATGGTCACCCACGTATTGATCGCCACCTGTTGCGTCGATTCAGCGACCGGAAATAAGCCCGATCCCAGGGCCTGTAGCTGGGCGTTAGCGATGTAGTAATTGATGAATGCCGCGACTTGTTCCTGCGTTTGCATCACGTCCGGTGCAGTGTAGAGCAACATCGGGCGCGAGAGGGCGTAAATTCCGTTGGCGACGTTGACGTAGCTCGGTTCGGAATTGTTGACCGTGATAATCTTGAGATCGGGGGCTGTGCGCTGGATAAAAGCCGAGTCGAAGAAGCCGATGGCGTTGGGGGTGGCGCGCAGGGTATCGACCGCTGTCTGTGGATCGTCGAGATATTGCGCGTTGACCGCTGTATCAAGCGGGCGCGTCTCGCCGAAGAGCGCGCTGGCGAAGACGTTATAAGTCACGGAGTTGCGCGCTGTCCCGACTCGTGCAATCGGCTCTGCGGGAAAATCAGGACGAATCCCGACCCAGTTCAGTTCATCGCCGAAGGCTTGCTGGAGTTCGGCGATGGTTAAATTGGTCAGGAAGGTGTTATCGGGCGATGCGGCGATTGTCACGCCGGTGGATGCCATGCGGAACACGACCGGTGCGCGTCCGTTGGCGCGACAGCGACTACTTTCGGTTTGGGTCAGGGGGCGGTCAGCGAGTGCAATAGCTAGCTCGCCGTTGCAAAATTGCTCGATGGCGGTGGCGGTCGGCGCGGGTGTGATCGTCGCGCTACCGGCGAAGCCATCTGCCTCGAACAACTGATAGACGATGTCTACTAGTGGAATCAGGGCATCACTGCCGGCGATTGTAATCTGACCATCGTAGAGGCTGGGGTCAATCTCAGGTAAGGTTGGTTGCTGGGCGTGGATCGGCGGTAAGCCGATGAGCAAGCACAGGCACAGGAGATAAGATAGGCGGCGCACAGGTAGGCTCTCTTTCGTTCGTTGGTTAGATACGAATCAGGACTGGCTGATCGAGTTCTATTATAGCCTAAGCTGTGAGAGCCTGTGCATGCTTCGGATCGTGAGTTGTTTAAGTCACGGCGACCTGTGACTTAGACGCGGCTAAAAAATGGCGCAGAACATTGCGTAACTCCGTTCGGGTGACGGGCTTCGCTAGATATTCGTCGCAACCGGCGGCGATGCAGTGATCGCGGTCGCCGTGCATGGCGTTTGCCGTCAGCGCGACGATGGGAATGTGGGCGGTGCGCGGGTCGTTCTGCAAGATGCGCGTCGCTTCTAAGCCATCCATGCCGGGCAGGTTAATATCCATCAGGATCAAATCAGGTTGATCCTTAATCGCCGTCTCAATGCCGGATTGAGCGTCTAATTCGCCCATCATATCATAGCCGAAGCTCTTCAAAAATTTGCTGATGAGCCGCATATTTTGTGTGTTATCTTCGATGCAAAGAATGTTTGATTTCATCGTTCAACCACCTGTTTGTTTGTGCATTATATTCATTGTACATCATAAATATGTAGAAAGAATTAAGATCAGTGAGATTTTTCATGCTGAAGCAATTTTATGTTTTATAACGTTTCATACATATTTTTCTGCCGCAAGCTCAGGCATCGCGGCGGCGGGGAAGCCGTCTAAAGTGGAGAAGGGTTGTAACCGTAACAACAGCTCCCTGATACGGTAAGAGTGACAGTCACAGATGGGTTCGCTGTAGCAAATCCTTACATCTGCTGACTTACCCGTTTATTGATAATGGAAAGGTGAATAGATACATTTGATGCGATTGCCCTGATACATAGGTGTTATTCGGCATGCAGTAGGGGTACAATAACCACTATAGAAGCGCGTTAGCATGCTTGCAGAGTAAAAATTTGGGTTCTTTCGTATTTTGCGTGGTCAAGCGCTTTTTGAACAAGGTCAAGCAACGACAGTTCCTTGCGGAGGTGCGGAGGCAAAGTCCCTGCAACAAAAACCACGCGACATCCCAAAAAGCCAAAATTTGTCGCAGTTAATAGTTAACATGACGCTTCGTAGTATGAGTGTTTCGTTAGTGAGGATAGCATAAGATGCGAAAATTATTAAGCCTAATCACAGGTTTGACCCTGGGTGCGGGGGTCGGGGTGGTGTTTGTCACGCTCTTCTCGCCTATCAGTGGGCAAGAATTACGCCAGAATATTCGTCGGCATTATCAACAAGCCCTTACCGATGCACGTCAGGCGAGCGCAGACAAGCGGCAGGAATTAGAGGCGGAGTTGGCGCAGATGCGCGAGGCGAGCTAATGATCTAAACGTAGCCCTTATACGCCGAGAGCATGCTATAGGCCTGATCGACTGATTCGACGAAGTGTACGTCGGTATCTAACTCACGCCCGTGAACTTTACGCACGACAGAGAAAATCTGTTGCCAGAAGCCCGATTGCGTGATAATCACGACTTGATCGATAGTCATTGAGCGTTCTTGATTCAAAGTCGAGCGAATCAGAGTCACGAGGTTTTGCGGGGGTTGTACAGAATACCGCAGATCGACCATCAGCTCTAATGCGTGATCCTGTACGCTGGCGTGTTTGTATAAGTCGTTAATCGCACGATAGTATTCATCAGCTGTCCAGCGACCGTTAAAACTCATAATCAAAAATGTCTGATCGTAATCGCCCCAGTCAATACGGATTGGCATCATTCGCTCCTTCTGTTTAATATTTTCGGCTCTTTGGGATGTCGCGTGGTTTTTATTGCAGGGGCTTTGCCCGCGTACCCCCACAAGGAACTGTCGTTGCTTGACCTTGTTCAAAAAGCGCTTGACCACGCAAAATACGAAAGAACCCAAATTTCCTTATCATTATACCCGCAAGATATATCGAATAGCTATAATATATTCTCAACATTATATTAATGCCTGTGCTAGTACACGACCGAAAAAGTTTTTGAGGCTATTTCTTGTTACCTTGTAACTACTCAGGTAGAGTCTTCTTGTGGGGTTTCACCCCACGCCCTAGCAGGGGATGTCTCCCATGCCCCCCAGTTTTGCTGAACGCAAAGCGTTCGGCGGGTACAGGTTCAAAGGACGATCGTCCTTCGTGGGGGTTCGGGGGCAACGCCCCTGAGTAGTTACTTTCACACTTAAAATTTTGACCGAACTTTTTTAGAAGGTCGTGGGTTTCAGGGCAAAGCCCTAGAGCATTTCTATAGAAATTAAATTGGCTTAGCACTAGGGATCAGGGTACTCATAACTCGTAGCCGAGGGCTTGGATGTCGTCGCCGATGAGTTGATGCACGCGTGCGATCTGCGTGTCGGTCAGCGCGTTGCGGTAGCGCCCACTGCCGCCGACGTTCAAATGTGAGAATTGCCGCTGGCTGTTGGTGCGGTCGTAGCGGGCGACGATCGCTGTGATAGCCTCTGGACTGACCTGCACGCCGAGATAATCGGCAAGACGCTGTAATTCGCCACTGGTATCTGCGATCAGGGCTTCGTAGCGTGTCAGCAAAGTATGCGGATGATTTGACCACGCTCGATGTTGGGCATAAGCCTTCTGGACGTGCGATAGGGTGCGCTCGAACAAGACCTGATCCGATTCATCTGCGCCTTGCTTACGTGCGAAGTTCATCAGCGAGACGAGGCGATCACGCGGATCACGATAAATATAAGTAGCGCGGAACAAGCCAAGACGAGTGAACACACGCAAGCCGCGCGTGGGGTATTCGTGCGTTTTGAAGACGTAGGTCTGCCCGAATAAATGCGGGACGAGCAGGCGCAGGAGTTTGGTATAGCGCAATTTGCCCTGCACGAAGAAGGGTTGCATCAAGTCTTCAAGGCGATATTGCTCGCGGATAGCTCGCGCGTCGGCATAGCCACCGGCGACGAGTAAATCATTGGTCATGTTGACATACCAGACCGATCCAGAGCGCGGTGCGCTGGCAGAGACGATAATCATGTGTGATTTCCTGACTGATAATCCACAACAATAGGTAAAGAGACAGGCCACATCTGCGCCGACAGCCTCAAGCGCGGCGCAAGATGCGCGTCGCTGATTGTCGGATGCGGTTGAGCCAGCGCACGACCGCCAAGCCGAGAGGCAGGGTGGCGCGCACGATGGGCGAGGGATGCCACCAGCGTCGATCGTCAGCATAGCCTAACTCGCGCAAGAGGGGCTGACTCGCGCGCAGGACATCGTAACGCTGGATCACGCTCAGGTCTTCGTCCCAGCTATCGGCTTGCCCGCGCCGATAGAATTGCGGCGTTGTGACGAAAATACCGTTCGCCGTGACGGTCTCCGGCGCGATGGTATCACCCGTGTGGGTATACTTGGCGCGCATCTTGTCGATTGTGTGCGCGTCGTAGATGTGGCGTGCTTCGTCCGCGCCGATGTCGAGATCAATCGCGGCGAAGATGCGCTGTAACTCAGCCACGCCATCCGTGAGCAGGGTTTCGTAGCGCACTTCGGTATAGCGCCCGTCGAATTGTGCCGCCTTGCGCCCCATCGTGACGTGATGCGTCCAGTCGCGGGCGATGCGCGTGGCATCGAACTGGAATACGTTCCACCATGTAGCCTGCGCCGCTAGTCGTGATGCGACTGCACTGCGACCATCGCGGATGATATGGATGAAGTGTGCATCCGGCACGAGCGCGTTAATGTGGTCAACATAGAGCGTATAGCCCGGCGTTTTATCGAGAATGATGGTGCTATCGGGATGTGATGCGGCGACATCGGCGTAGACGCGCGCGATAAAATCGCGCTGATAGGCCTGAAATTGCTCGGCTGTCCACAGTGATGGTAGACCGATCGCGTGTTTGTTTTGTCGGGTGCGCTCTTGTTGTTGCCAGGCGTGGCACATCGGCGCAGTATAATGCGAGAATAACCACAGTTCGGAGTGGGTGCAGATCGCCGGATGGGTGTTGAGCAACGCCTGTAACCACGTCGTGCCACTGCGTGGGGCGCCCATAATAATGACTAATTTTTTGCCGTTGATCACAGCTGGCGGTCTCCTGCGCTAAGGGATTGCGATTGGACAGCATCGCGGGGTGCGGCGTTGCTATGTGTATCGCGCACACCACATGGACTCTGCACGACGGTCGATAAATTACGTATACTTTATCAAAGCGCGAAACAATCTTCTACGATCATCTTTGTGGGAAGCAGAGGCTCTGAAACTATGGGACTAAAATCATACCTGCGTCCGTTCTATCGACCCTTCCAGCCGATTTATGCGCCTGTTTTCAACAGTTTGCGGCGACGTTATCGGCGGGCACGGCTTGTACGGCGCGAGACGCACCGCCTGCGCCAAGAGATCGCCGCGACCATCGAGGCGCAACGCCCGATCAAGCTGATTCTAGGGGCGGGGGTCACCCGTTATGCGGGCTGGATTCACACGGATATTCCGTATTTTGACATGCTTGAACCCGCGCACTGGACGCGCGTCTTACGGGGGACGACGGTCGATAATCTTTTGCTAGAACACGTCGTCGAGCATATCCCGCAGGCGGCATTTGTCGATGCGCTGGGGATTATGCGCCAGCATCTTGCGCCGGATGGGGTCGTGCGGGTTGCGGTGCCGGATGGCTATCATCCTGACCCGCGATATATCGACTTCGTGCGCCCTGGCGGCATCGGCCCCGGATGCGACGACCACGACGAACTGTACACGGTCGATGCGCTGGTGGCGGTGTTGCAGGCGGCGGGTTGGCGGGTGACCCCGCTTGAATATTACGATGAAGCGGGGACGTTTCATCAGCAGGCGCGTGATCCGCAACACGGGCCGATCGTGCGCGATAAGGACTTCACCACGCCGGATGACCCGACGCTGGATTACTCCAGTTTGATTGTTGATGCGCGTTTGATGCACAGATGAGCGACGACCAGCGACAATTAGATTTCGTATTGACAATGTCTCGGTCGTCACAGAAAATGCCAGATCGCTGAATACAATAGAAAGTCTTCGACACCTCTTGGATACGATACCTGAGCCACGACAACAGCACACGACGTTGATCCAACCGCAACAGAATACACTCGCGAATGCCCTTGCGGAATTGTGGTATTACCGCGAGTTAGTGCTGTATTTCGTCTGGCGCGATGTGAAAGTGCGCTACAAGCAGACGGTGCTGGGCGTTTCATGGGCGATCCTTAAGCCTCTGGTGCAGATGGTGGTCTTCACGTTCATCTTCAGCAATATCGCCCAGCTGGATAGCGAAGGTATCCCCTACCCGATTTTCAATTATTCGGCATTGGTGCCGTGGCTGTTCTTCACATCGAGCTTAACCGGCGCGACCAGTAGCCTTGTCTCTAGCGCGAGCATGATTAAGAAAATCTACTTCCCGCGCTTGGTCTTACTGGTCTCGGCAACCTTGTCTAATCTGGTCGATTTTTCGCTGTCTCTGCTCTTTCTCTTCGTCTTGATGGCGTGGTTCGGGGTGAGTCTCTCGTGGAAGATCGTCTTTCTGGTGCCGCTTTTGCTGTTGTCGATTCTCACATCGCTGGGGATTAGCCTGTGGCTGGCTCCCTTGAACGTACAGTTCCGTGATGTGCGGCTGGCAACGCCCTTCTTGATTCAGATCGGTCTTTACCTGACACCGATCGTCTATTCGAGCAGTTCTCTGCCAGCGCCCTTCGATCGTCTGTACGCGCTGAACCCGATGGCGGGCGTGGTTGAGGGGTTTCGTTGGGCGCTGGTCAATACGGAGGTACAGCCGGGTATCCCATCCTTGATGTCAGTCGGGATCGCTCTGCTGTTGTTCGCATCGGGCTTGATGTACTTTGTACGCATGGAAAAAACGTTTGCGGATGTGATATGACCAAAGCGATTGAAGTTCATCAATTGGGGAAGAAGTACAACATTGGCGCACTGCAAAAGGATCGCCCGGAGAACCTGACGGAGATTATTTTCTCGGCGGCGAAATTGCCCTTGCAGCGCATGGGACGCTTGCTACAGGGCAATCAGACCGGCGCGGCGGATCTCGATCAGGAATTTTGGGCTTTGCGCGATGTGAGCTTCGGTGTCGATTATGGCGAGGTGGTCGGCATCATCGGGCGCAACGGCGCGGGCAAGAGTACTCTGCTGAAGATCCTGTCGCAGATCACAGAACCGAGCGAAGGCTGGGCGCGACTGGCGGGGCGTGCGGGGTCATTGCTCGAAGTCGGCACGGGCTTCAACAATGAGTTAACCGGACGCGAGAACGTGTACCTCAACGGGTCGATTTTGGGGATGCGGCGCGGCGAGATTGCGCGTAAGTTCGATGAAATTGTCGATTTTGCGGGCGTGGAGGCATTCATTGATACGCCAGTCAAGCATTATTCCAGCGGGATGAAGGTGCGGTTGGCGTTCGCGGTTGCCGCACATCTTGAGCCGGAGATTTTAATCATCGACGAAGTTCTCGCCGTTGGCGATTTGAAATTCCAACAGAAGTGTTTAGGCAAGATGAACGATGTCACGCGGGAAGGGCGCACAGTGCTGTTTGTCAGTCATAATATGGCATCGGTGCAAGCCCTGTGCAATCGCGTGATTTTGCTGGCAGATGGGCAGATTGTCGATGATGACGACACAGATCAGGTGATCCAGCGCTATTATGACATGCTCGCGACGAGCGAAGATGACGCACTCGCGCCTGAGCGTGAGGACTGGGAAGCGCGGTATACGCATCTGACGCTGTTCGACCAGGAACAAAATCCAGCACAGCAATTCATGATGGGCGAGGGTTTCACGGTCGAATTAAAGTTTGAGACGCGCGTGCCACTGGTTAATCCCAGCTTCGGTGTGATTATCACCAATCGACTGGGGCAGAATTTGTTGCGCCTGGTGACGCATGAGACACACGGTAACATGCCCGTCGCGCAAGAAGGCGGCACGGTGCGCTTGTCGATCGAGCATTTGAACTTACTGCCCGGCACATATTATCTGCGCGTCGGCTTGTCTGACTCGCGCGAGCAGTACGCCTTGATCGATCAAGCCGCGCAAATCCAGATTATCCCGCGCCAGATTTACCCGACGGGCAAGCTCCCACCATCGGCGCGCAGTCTCATCTATGCCCCGTGTTCATGGGAGCATGATTATTCTTGACCAGCACACAAGCAGAAAGCATGAGCAACGAGCGATGATCGATGATAAACAACTGGTGATTATCATGGGTGCGCCGCGCAGTGGCACGACGTGGTTACAAGCCATGCTGGACGCGCATCCCGATGTTGTCACGATGTCTGAGTTATGGGTGCTGGATTATACGGCGACCTGGTTGCGCCAATGGCAGGTGCAAGCCGATAAACCGAACGCGATCGGCTTACCGCTTTTGTGGTCGCACGATGACTTGCTGGCAGAGATGCGCGCCTTCGCTCAGGAGACTTACACGCGCCTGCTCGGTCATCATCCCGATGCCCGCGTGATCCTCGATAAAACGCCGCGTTACGTGCGAAGCGTGCATCAGATTCATGCACTGTTCCCGGATGTGCGCTTCATTCATATTATTCGTGATGGGCGCGATGTGGTCGCCTCGACCCTGGCGGCATCGCAATCGTGGGGGTCGAACTGGGCGACGACGGACGCCCGTCGCGCCGCCGCGAACTGGGCATATGACGTGCAAGCCGGACGCGAAGCCGCTCGCTATACGGGGCAATATACCGAAGTGCGTTACGAAGCCCTGCTCGCGCATGATATTGATACGCTGATGCGCGCTTTTAATATAGCGGGGCTGAGCCTATCCACCGATGAGCTACGCGCCATTTACGACGCGCACACGCTGGATAAGATGCGCCAGCAAAAGACGCGCCAGCCAAACGTCGATCAAGATCAGACGGCGGGCATCATGCGCGTGCCGCGCACGTTTTACCGCAAGGGGCAAGCGCAAAGCTGGCGCACCGACCTGACGAGCGCGCAGAAGTATCAGGTGTATCAGGCGGCACAGGCGCTTCTGGTCGCGCTGGATTATGCGAGCGATGATGAGTGGTGGACAGAAAACGCCGTCGATCGCTATCTGACACGTGCCAGATGTGTCACTGTGGAGTGTATGCAATCCTTACCCAAGATGGCAAAACGAGTCTTTCGATCATGATGTGGGAACAGGCATGGCGGCGGTTCAAGCGGCGGTTGGCACTCACGCTATATCGACGGAGTACCGCGCCTAGCCTCGCGGCGTATTACATCGGTGAGGGGCGATACTTGCCGGCTAGCCTACGCGCTGAACTGCACCAGATGGTGATGACGGACGCGCAGTATCAACCGGCGGATGAGCGCCTGCCGCGCCAGCTGTACGAGGGCTTATTCTGGTGTTATCTTGATTTACGCATCTACGGTCAGCGGCGGGCTTATCTGGAAGGCGCATGGTACGAGACGGCGATCAATCACCTGCTCCGGCAACATCTACCGACACAGGATGTATTCATTGATATCGGGGCGAACATCGGCGTGTATTCATTGTTAGCGGGGAAATTGATGGATGACGACGGGCGGGTGATCGCTTTTGAGGCGAATCCAGCGACGTTCGCATTTTTGCAGGAGCATCTCGCGCTGAACAAGGTCAGCAATGCGACGCTGTATCAGGTGGCGCTGGGCGATGATACCGGCACGATCACGCTTCAGGATTGCACAGCGGGCAACGGGCGCACGTCAGCGGTGACGCATGATACAAGCGAGCACGCGTGTGATGTCCCGCTGAGGCGCGGTGACGACCTATTGGGCGGCGTGCCACCCGACGCACGGGGCATCTGTAAAATCGATGTCGAGGGGATGGAGTATCATGTGGTGCGGGGTTTGCAAGCTGTCATCGCGACACGCCCCGCCCTCTGGTACGTGATCGAGATCAATCCGGCGTGGGTCGCGCAGACTGGAGAATCGGCGCAGGGCTTGCACGATATCTTCGCCGCGCAGAGCTTCGTTGCCTATCGCATTGATACGCCTGATGGCACATGGCAAATGCTGACGCACGCGATCACTGACGAGCAGTATCTCGCGCTGTTCAAACGTCCAGCGGCATAAGCGGAGTGCCACGCGATGACGATCACCGTCTACATCACCTCTTATAATCAAGCGCAGTATTTGCCCGCTGCCATCGAGAGCGTTCTGGGGCAGACGCGCCGCCCCGATGAGTTGCTGATTGTCGATGATGCGTCCAGCGACGAGTCGCCGCAGATTATCCAGCAGTATCAGGCGCAATATCCTGATTTAGTTCGCATCGTGTTGAAGGCGCAAAACAGCGGCGTTGCCCGTGCGCGCAACACGGCTTTATACGCCGCACGCGGCGATTATATCGCCTATCTCGATAGCGATGATCGCTATCTACCGACGAAATTAGAGCGCGAAGCGGCGGTGCTTGAGGGCGTTAGCGGGGGGCAGGCGGCTTTCGTCTTTTCGGATCATTACATCACGGATGCGGACGGGGCGCATGTAGCGCGCTGGGCAGAAGATGCCACCCCGCCGACGGGCGATATTCTGCCGGCGATTTTCATGCAGAGCTTCCCGCGGGGGCGTATGTTTCGCTATGAACTCGTACCGCGCCAACTCCTGCTAGAGATCGGTGGGTATGACCCGCGCATGACGCTCTACGAAGATGATGAGTTGCGCGTGCGTCTGGCGGCGGTTGCGCGCGCGCACTATTGCGCTGACGTGTTGAGTACGTATCGTCGCCACACGACCAATATCTCGCTGGCGAAAGCCGAGCTACACTTCCGCATGTTATCCAATCTCTACGAGAAGAACCGCCAGCATCTACGCGCCTATTCAGCCAGCGAGCAACAGGCGATCATCCAGCAGTTCGACCAGATGCGCCGCCATTATGGCAAGTTAGCTGTACAAGCCCTGCTCGATCAAGCGTCGTTATCGCTGGTGGATCGCTGGCACTTGCTCCAGCTCGTGCGCCAATTACGCCGCTTACGCCCGCATCAAGCGTATTATCGCCTGCTACTACAAGTCATCACGCCCTGAGACAGATCAGGCGCGGGCGGCTTCTTCGAGGACGGTGAGGGCGGTGCGGGCGGCGGTCTGCCATTTGAACTGTCGCGCTTGGTCGAAGCCTTTAATCATCAGCTTGCGGTGTAAGAAATCGTTCATCGTTATCAAGTCCATCGCCGCCGCGATCTCGTTGACTTCAAGCGGGTTGACCAGCATGCCGGCATCGCCGACGAGTTCTGGCAGGCTGGATGTGGTGCTAGCGATGACCGGCGTACCGCAGAGC
The DNA here is from genome assembly GCA_034437755.1 of Anaerolineae bacterium. Classification (GTDB taxonomy): domain Bacteria; phylum Chloroflexota; class Anaerolineae; order Aggregatilineales; family Phototrophicaceae; genus JAUZRW01. The sequence continues at coordinate 41,267 of DAOTTV010000150.1, forward strand.
ATCGCCTCGACCACCGGAAAGCCGAAGCCCTCGTGCAAGGTCGGGAAGATGAGCGCGATCGCCTGCCGGAGCAATGCGCCTTTGTCGGCTTCGTCGATGTAGCCGATGGGATAGATATTCTCGACACCGCGCACCCATGCCGGATCGAACAACCAGCCCTGCTGACCTGCCAGCACGAGACCGTGTCGTGCGTTGGGGTTTGCTCGTCGCCACATGGCGAAGGCTTGCACGATGCGCTCGATATTTTTACGCGGTTGGAGCGTGCCGATGAACAGGAAATAGCGCAGGGGGAGGTGATACTTCTCGTAGATGTTGACCGCGTGGTTATCCTGCGGGCGGGCGACTCCGGGATACACGACCCGTATTTTAGCGGCGGGCGTGTCGTAAAAGCGCGTCAGGTCGGCGGCAGTCGCCTGACTATCGGCGAGGATGCGCGTGGCGCGGTGGGCGCTGTAGCGCGTCGTCCAGTCGAGATAGGTTCGTTGCAGTGTGGGATGCGCCTGCGGGAAATACTTATAGCCGAGATCATGCACGGTGACGACGGCGCGTCCCGGGAAGCCAAGGGGCAAGGTATGCGCGGGGACGAAGGTCACGTCGGGGCGCGTGCGCCATAGCTCACGGGCGAAGCGCAGATGCGTCCACAGGCGCGGGAAGCGCACCACGCGCACAGTCGTTTGTGCGTCATCGGGGAAGGTCGCGGCGGGCGGTGTATCGCGACAGTAGAGCGTCAGCTGGTGCGGGGTCGCACGTTCGGCATTGGCGGCGATGATGTGCCGGATGAGTTCGCGCGCGTAATATTCGGTGCCGGTCGTGCGCGCAACAGTGGCGCGGCTGGCATCTATTGCAATCTGTAGCGCGTCAGTCATCGGCGGGCTGTTCCTGCTGGCGACGCAAGAGGGGCGTGATCAGTATCAGCGCGATGATGATCGCCGGCACGTACCAGTAGGCTTGTAGTATCGTGATCCACGCCGTATCGAGCGCCTCACTGGTCACCAGCACGCCACCAACGCCAGCGATGCCGATCAGCAGACCGAGCAACCAGACGCGATTGTGCGAGGCGGTGAAGATGTCGGTCAGGATGAATGCTAGCCCGATCGCCGTCAGGAAGAGCGGATAGCCCTGCTGTAAGCTCAGTTGTGTGCCCTGTAAAAGATACGCGCCCGTCACCGCGCAGAGCAAGAGCGTGATGCCGATGAAGAAACTGCCCATCGCCCAGCGTGCGGATGCCAGCCATTGCACCAGCAAAATCACGCCGACCCCGCCGAGCGCGATCATCGCGAGCAGAGGCGGTGCCAGCACCGCCGTCGATGTTGTGAGCAGGAAAGTCAGCGCGCCGCCGCCGATGATCAGCAAGAGCGCGGGCAAAATGGATGCCAGCGTGCCACGATTCAACTCGCTGAGGGGCGGGCGCGGGATGCCGGTCGGTGGCTCCGGCGTGAAGCGATCATCGAGCGCATACGCCGCCGCTGGCAGGTCGTCGTCGGCATCATCCTCCGCGGGTGGCGCGTCGTCCGTCACATTGACGAGTGGTTGGGTGCGGGGCGCGTCGGGGTCGTCCTGCCGTAGCGCACGCGCTTCTGCCGCGATCTGTAATAATTCACGGTCGTCGAAGTCATCGTCGGCGGGGTCGTCTTCGTCGGTTTCAGGAGGGGCGTTGTCCGCTGTCGATGTCGCCAGATGCTCCAGCGATGCCACAGCCGCCAGCGCCGCTTCCACGTCGAAGTCGTCGCGGGGCGCGTTCGCGTCGGCTTGCTGGGCATCGTCGTCGGCTAATTCAGTTGGGTGCTTGTCGTTGTGTTCATCAGTCATGGTGTCTATTGTGCTGTGAAATCCGCAGATGTGCAAGCATTGTGCAACTGTCGTTGGCACTTGTCCAGTGGCAGACGCGGACGGGGTGTGCCTAATCGCCTTCGAGCGCGTCTGCCTCAGCAAAAAGGGCTTCGATCTTGTTGTCAATCGCGGTATTCGCCTCGCCATAATCATCGACATCGCCGAAGAGTTCGAGTTGCATGGCGTAGAGGCGCAGGTTGCGCGGCGTGCGTTCCATCGTCAGCAACTTCTCAATGACGGCCTGTCGGTAGCCTGCCAGCAGATAATAGCCCTCATCAAGACGCAGGACGGTTTTCAGCGTGTCGGCAGTGTCGCAGGCTTGCAACAACTGATTAAAGCGTTGCAACATCTGCGGATAGGCTTTGAAGCGCGCCTCGGTCGTCGGCTTCTGGCGCAGGCTGACCAGTTCACGGGTTAAATCGGGCAGGTTGTCGGGCATTTCGTAGCTCATCGGTGGCACGCTCACTCGCGGCGGTACGGTTGCGTCAAATCGGGCGAGTCACTATCGGCGGGTTGCATGTTGCTCCGTTCGGACGGTTGCACCCAGCCCACGCGGAAGAGCAAGATCGAACTGCCGAGTTCGAGCGTGTCGCCGTCGGTGAGGCGTACCGGTTCGTTGGTCACTGGGTCTTTGTTGACGCGGGTGCCGTTGCTACTGCCTAAATCTTCGACAAACCACTGCTCATCACGGCGGATAATCTTGGCGTGGGGGCGCGATACCGACGGGTCTTGGAGCAGGATTTCCCACGTTGCGTTGTTGGTTGCGCGTCCGATCAGCACTTCTTCCAGCACGAGCGGGATCGTCTGCCCTTCCTGCGGGCCGTTGGTGACGATTAAACTGCCCTGTCCAGTCTGGGGCATCAAGCTGATGTTGCCGCTATCTTCTGCCGCTTCGACATCGCCCGGCTCTAAGGCCTGAAAGTTGAGCGTCGGCACGTAGAGGCGGATTTCATCGCCGGCAAAGAGCGGGAAGGGTTCATCGACGGCGTTATCGTTGACGAATGTGCCGTTGCTGCTGCCTAAATCGCTGACCATGAACACGCCATCGCGGTAGGCAACGACCGCGTGCTGGCGCGAGACGTGTTGCTCGGCAATCTGGATGTCATTGTTTGATGAGCGTCCGATTGTCGCGGTCGCGCCCTCTTTAAGAACGAATTCACGACGCTGTCCGCTCACAGGGTCAATCCATTGTAATTTGGCTAAAGCCATCTCGTCCATGTCAGTTGTCCCTACACCTAAGTTCATCATTCATCGTGCATCCTTGTCACTCAAGTATAGCATATCGCATTCCTATATTGCGAAATGTTAATCCACAATCGCGGGGGTGATTGCTATACGATTTACCTATGTCACTGTTATTGTAGGCGTAAGAGTGTAAGGAAAGTTGTAAAGGTTTATAAAAAAGAATCAACACTCTTTGGGATGTCGCGTGGTTTTTGTTGCAGGGGCTTTGCCCCCACACCCCCACACCCCTACAAGGAACTGTCGTTGCTTGACCTTGTTCATTGTGAACGCTATGCGTTCACAAAAGCAAAAGTTTTTGGCGGTCACTTTGTAACTACTCAGCCCTCTCTTGAAAATAGAGTAATGCAACCCCAGAAGCTGGTTCAACAATGACCCTTAACCC